>CALLOA010000051.1 GCA_938005265.1 uncultured Granulosicoccaceae bacterium | reverse complement strand
CATCATGGTGAAATGGGATCCATGGGGGTGCCGCGCAAGGATCTTCCACACTGGGATGACATTCAGATTCTCCCGGCACAAATGGCTCAAAAACCACTGCTCGATGATCACGCTGTTAGCACGGCTGTGACGATCGGTCCGCGGGCAAAGCGACCGCTTACTCTGGATATACCGCTATTCGTTTCAGATATGAGTTACGGAGCATTATCGGAGGAGGCTAAAACTGCGTTGTCCCGTGGCGCTGAACTGGCTGGCACGGGTATTTGTTCGGGTGAAGGCGGCATGCTGCGCGAGGAGCAAGAAGAAAATTCGCGCTACTTCTATGAGTTGGCATCAGCGCGATTTGGTTGGGATCTGGCGCTGGTTGAATGTGTTCAGGCGTTCCACTTCAAGGGTGGTCAAGGTGCAAAAACGGGCACTGGCGGGCACTTGCCTGGTGACAAGGTTCAGGGAAAAATTGCTGAGGTCAGAGGATTGCAGCCAGGCCAAAGCGCGATTTCCCCGGCGACATTCCCTGACCTGAATACACCTGCAGATTTCCGCAAACTGGCAGACGAAGTACGTGAGCGTTCCGGTGGCATACCTATCGGTTTCAAACTCTCGGCGAATCGAATTGAAGATGATCTAGATTTCGCGTTGCAGGCCAGTGCAGATTACATAATTCTGGATGGCCGTGGCGGTGGTACTGGTGCGGCACCTCTGATTTTTCGCAACCATATATCGGTTCCGACCATTCCCGCGCTGGCACGAGCGCGAAAACATCTGGATGCAAAATCAGGCAGGGAAGTTACATTGGTTATTACCGGCGGGCTGCGCGTTGCAGAAGATTTTGTAAAAGCCATGGCACTGGGTGCGGATGCTATTGCTGTTTCCAATTCGGCGATGCAGGCTGTGGGATGTATTGCAGCCAGAATGTGCAACTCAAACAATTGCCCGGCAGGAATTGCCACGCAGAAGCCTGAGTTACGCGCCCGCTTGAATGTACAAACGGGTGCCGAGAAACTGGCTCGTTACTTTGGTGCCAGCGTGGAACTGATGCAGGTATTGGCACGCGCCTGCGGGCATGATGATTTATCAGCTCTTTGTGTTGAGGACATCACGACCTGGAAACGCGAAATGGCTGACCTTAGTGGTGTGCGCTATGCTGGGGTTATACCGCGTTAAACTCAATCTACAACAAGCGTGGATGTTGCGCCGCGAAATCATTATCCAGAGTCGGGTCGCCGGTACATCATCCGGGCATTGATTCAATTTACACAGCAGAGAATTTCTTATGGGACTTTTGCAAGATGGCCAGTGGGTTGACCAATGGTATGACACGAAATCAAGTGGTGGCCGCTTTGTTCGCAAAGCACCGCAGTTCCGCCATTGGATAACGGCAGATGGTTCGGCAGGCCCCAGTGGTGATGCCGGTTTCAAAGCGGAGAAAGATCGCTACCATCTTTATGTATCGCTTGCCTGCCCATGGGCACATCGCACATTGATATTCAGATCGCTTAAAGGGCTTGAAACGATGATTCCGGTGTCCACAGTGCACTGGTATATGGCGGACAAAGGTTGGACGTTCCAGCCCGGCGATGGTGTGGTGCCAGACTCCGTGAACAATGCTGAATACATGTATCAAATATACACCGCTGCAATGGCTGACTATTCGGGTCGCGTGACGGTACCTGTGCTCTGGGACAAGCAGACCAAGACGATAGTATCGAATGAATCACCCGAAATCATTCGCATGTTCAATTCGGCTTTTGATTCGGCGGGTGCGACGCCGGGCGATTATTATCCGCAGGCCTTGCGCGCAGAAATTGACGATTTGAATGAGCGCATCTACGAGCCGGTCAACAACGGCGTTTATAAATGTGGTTTTGCGACAACGCAAGAGGCCTACGAAGAGGCACTAGGCCCACTGTTTGATACGCTGGACTGGTTGGATGAGCGCTTGTCAGGCCAACGTTATCTGACGGGTCCCTCTATCACTGAAGCAGACTGGCGATTGTTTACTACGCTGGTGCGTTTTGACCCGGTGTACGTTGGTCATTTTAAATGCAACGTGCGGCGAATTGCGGATTATAAAAATCTCTCAGGTTATGTGCGCGATCTGTATCAACAACCCGGTGTTGCAGCAACGGTCAATATGCAACACATAAAGAACCACTATTACGCGAGTCATGAATCGGTTAATCCATCGCGAATCGTACCCGCAGGCCCTGAGATTGATTTTGCAGCTCCCCATGATCGAGCCCGCTTTAATTGAAGGGTGTGAAATAGCTGCACGGAAGAATAAATGTCTGATGGCTCCGTACATGCCCGAGGTAACCAGGAGGACTCCATGTCAAGTAGACATGCGGCGAATATCCGCACTGATGATATGCCTGCGGAAATGCAAATATTGCTTGCAGACTATCCGCGTGAAAGTTGGCAGTCCCATCCGGGTTTCAGGGAAAAAACCGAACAATGGCTGGGTGCTCACCAGATGTTCAGGCGCATCAGTGCTACGGTCATTAAAGATACTGAAGACTACATCGACAAAATCAGGGATTCACAGGAGTTTGCAGAACGTTTGTCCTATCGGGGGAGCAGTCTTGTTGGCAATTTGCACGGCCATCACAGCTGGGAAGATCACAGCTATTTCCCTGAGCTGTCTGCAGCTGATTCGCGTTTTGATGCGGGGCTTGCGATTCTGGAAAAAGACCATGCCACTCTACACGCCGTGCTGGATGAGTTTACCGAAGTGGCCAATCGGGTCATCAGGCATTCACGGTTTGATGATGCTGTGGCACGGGGAGAAGCCGGTAAACTGCATGCCGTAGCAAGCACCATCGAAACCCTGTTACAACGCCACTTGGGTGACGAGGAGGAGCTGGCAGTGCCGATAATTTTGCATCATCGGCTGCGTGGCTAATTTGTTGGATATCATGTTGATAAAAGGGTGCAAATAAGTGGTCGGTAAGAAAATCGATGCATCGATTGAAGAATCACAAGCCGATGCAAAAGGGCGGCGCTCCAAGGGTGAATTTGTTCGCGGGATCAGTGGTTTTCGGAGTGCCCTGGGGGATGCGGATTTTCCTGCTGAATCCGATCGCTACCACCTGTTTGTTGCGCTGAATTGTCCCTGGTGCCACCGCGTCATTCTGGCGCGCAATATTCTGGGTTTACAAGACAGTATCACCATGGATGTTGCGTTTCCCGGCCGCACGGATGAGCAGGATCCGGTGGCATCCAACTTGTGGGAGTTCAATCCGCAACGTATTGCGACATCAAGCGGTAATAGATTGCCTGAGTGCACAGAGGATACTGCTACTGGCAAAGGTTATCGATTGGTAAAACAGATTTATCAAGCCGAGGGCTCGAATGAGGGGTCAGTCCCCGTCCTCTTTGATCGAAAGACAAAACGAATAGTTAATAACGAAAGTGCTGAAATTATTCGTATGCTGAACCGGCATGCAGTCGAGCTTGGTAGTACGATTTCTGATGCCGAACGATGGGATTTGTATCCGCAGCAACAACAGCTACGCGATGAGATCAACGCTCTCAACCATGAAATCTACACCAATATAAACAATGGTGCTTACAAGGCTGGATTTTCGTCCGATCAGTCTGTCTATTCCGTGGCTTTCAATGCCTACTTCAAAACATTGGAGAAACTCGAAGGCTTGTTGTCATCTGATCAACGTCCTTTCCTGACTGGTAGTAGTTTTACCGAGGCGGACCTTCGGCTCTTTCCAACACTGTTCCGTCACGACCCTGTCTACTACATCCGTATGAAACTGAACGCTGCCAGAATTCTGGATTACCCTTATCTGTGGCGGTGGCTTTGCCGTGTTTACGCGATCAATGGAGTGCCACAAAGTAATTCGCTGGATCACTGCAAGCAAGGTTACTTCGGCAGGTCCTGGAATAATGTTGTGCCGTTGGGGCCTACACATCCAATGCCTTATCCCGAGGCCTATTGCCATCCTGAATTGGCTTGATTCAGGTAAAGCCGGCTTCGAGATAGGGATGCTGAACCCGTGTACAAATTACCTGTCTTACCTATGAAAGTGTTCAATGGTTCGATTGTTGGAGAAATTCTGCATGGTGGGAAGATGCAATGACTAACAGGTTTAACGCGACGAAGAAGTTTAACAGGCACTTGTCACGGCTTATGCCCAGGTGTGCAGCGCTTTTGGTTTTATTGTTTCTCACGGCTGCCAGCCATGCTGCCGATATTTCGAATCAGAAGATTGCCGAACTTAGCCT
Organism: uncultured Granulosicoccaceae bacterium; assembly: GCA_938005265.1. GTDB lineage: Bacteria > Pseudomonadota > Gammaproteobacteria > Granulosicoccales > Granulosicoccaceae > CALFCE01. Next base: position 193 of record CALLOA010000051.1, on the reverse strand, counting down.
GCAAATGTTCGTCACCCAGGGGCCTGCCAAGGCTCCTGTTGTTGAAGAGCTAGCGGCCCTGAATGACAAAAGTCTTATCCCGACTCTGGTTCTTGCGATGCGCTGGACCGGCTCCAATATTCATGTCGCTCAAGCCTTGTCCGATTTAACCGGGGAGGATATAAGAACCTGGCATGAAGCTTATGAATGGCAG
>CALLOA010000050.1 GCA_938005265.1 uncultured Granulosicoccaceae bacterium | reverse complement strand
AGCTTTTTCGTTGCGCTACTCGCCTGTCTGTTAATCTGGATACTACTGTGGCATACGCGTTTGGGTTTTGAGATTCGCGCGTTCGGTCATTCAGAGTCAGCGGCAAAATATGCGGGAATAGCACCCACAAAAATTATCATGATCTCCATGATGATATCCGGGGCTCTCGCAGGAATGATGGCAATCAATAATGTGATGGGTGAAGCCGAACGCCTGATTCTTGGTGCGGTTGAAGGTGCCGGCTTTATCGGTATTGCAGTGGCCTTGATGGGGCGCAGCCATCCATTTGGTATTTTCATCGCAGCCATTTTATTTGGCTTTCTCTATCAAGGAGGGGCCGAGCTTGCGCTTTGGACATCCATACCCAGAGAGTTGATTGTCGTAATTCAAGCACTCGTCATATTGTTTACAGGCGCACTTGATAACATGGTTAGAATGCCGCTTGAAAAACTATTTCAGGTTTTCACCCGTGCGCCACGGTCCGGGGTATAGGCATTGGACTTACTAACGCTTCTTTTAATACTGGATTCTACCGTTCGACTGGCCATTCCATTGCTGCTAGCGTGTCTGGCAGGTTTATACTCTGAAAGAGCGGGAATTTTTGATATAGGTCTGGAAGGGAAAATGCTGGCTGCTGCCTTCCTGTCTGGAGCCGTTGCCTATGTATCGGGCTCTGCCTGGCTTGGCCTCGTGGCTGGAATGGGTGCCTCTTTGGCACTGTCGCTTGTTCATGGCATTGCCTCTATAACATTTCGCGGCAATCAGCTAATCTCGGGTGTTGCGATAAACTTTCTTGCCGCTGGCATGACAGTGGTGGTGGCACAAAGTTGGTTCGGTCAGGGTGGGCGAACGCCGCAATTAGTCGGCGACTCACGCTTTAGTCCCATAACACTTCCGTTCGCTGAATCAGTTCGCGAAGTACCACTGATCGGACCTGTTTATTATGAGTTGATCTCCGGCCACACGAGTATCGTTTACGTTGCTTTGCTAATGGTGCCCGTTACCTGGATATTGCTCTACCATACCCGCTTCGGATTAAGGCTGAGAGCCGTCGGAGAAAACCCGGCTTCCGTGGATACAGCAGGTATTTCTGTGGTTCGTCTGCGCTACGTGGCAACGATCATCTGTGGTCTGCTTTGCGGCTTGGCAGGTGCGTATCTGGCAACAGCATTACAGGCCGGGTTTGTAAAAGATATGAGTGCCGGTCGCGGCTTCATTGCGCTGGCAGCACTGATATTCGCCAAGTGGCGGCCATGGCAGGCGCTTTTTGCCTGTCTGTTGTTTGGTTTTCTTCAGGCCATGGCGCTTCGACCGGACGTACTTGAAGGCACACTTGGCCTCAACGTAAATGCCCAGTTACTCGATGCCCTGCCTTATATATTAACGGTCGTTATTTTGGCTGGATTTGTAGGCAAAGCCATACCACCTCGTGCCGGTGGGGAGCCCTACGTTAAAGAACGCTGAGCGTAAAAAAAGATCACATCGATTGAGCGTGACAAATGAGCGCAACATCTGATCGTAGTAAACACTAAGCGCAACCAATAACTGGTGAACCATTTTGGTAGAGTTAGGCCACAATTCAACTTCTCACCTGACTCTCGTCAATGAAGGTATAGATCGAATTAACTGGGTAGACAGATACTCGCCTGTGTTGAATGGTCTGGTACGCAAGTCAGTTAACGATGGCACTCTGAAGGGCGTTCGCATCGCCGTTGTGGTTCATCTGGAAGCGAAAACCGCCTTCCTTGCATCCATTTTGGCCGATGCGGGTGCTGAAGTCATCGTCGCAGGAAGTAATCCACTCACGACTAACGGCTCTGTAGTCGAAGCTCTGCGAAATCGAGGCATGACGGTTGTTGCGGAACCTGACGGCAATATGCAGTCCTGGGAACAAGAGTTGTTGGCGGCGGCTGACCTTCAACCAGAATACGTCATAGACGATGGTGCGGAACTGACCATGCGAATTGGCATGTACCGACCCGAACTGTTTAAAAAGTTAAAAGGCGTTTCCGAGGAAACCACCACCGGCACGGCTCGGCTTTATGCCATGAAAGACGCAGGCTTGTTGCCTTTTCCGGCGTTAACCGCCAATGATGCGCGCTGCAAACATCTTTTTGACAATCGTTATGGTACTGGCCAAACGACGTTACAAGCGGTACTTCGTTTAACCAACAAACGTGTGGCAGGCATTCAACTGGCCGTTATAGGCTATGGCTACGTTGGACGCGGCATTGCTGAATATGCAAAAAAAATGGGTGCACAGGTGCACATCGTTGAGACAGATCCGGTACGCGCTCTGGAAGCGCATTTCGATGGAATGATTGTAGGCAAATCAATTGATGCAGTGCACGACGCTTCTATAGTTGTCACCGCAACCGGCGGCATGAGAGCGATTGGAAAACCGGAGTTTGATGTTTTGCCCCACGATGTGGTGCTTGCCAATGCTGGCCACCACGATTTGGAGGTCGATGTCGCAACCCTGGCTGAAATGGCAGATTCTATTTCCGAAAAACGCTCGCAGATTACTACTTATCATCTGGGTGATCGCGACATTAACGTGTTGTCGGGAGGCGCTCTGGTCAATATAGCAGGCGGAAGTGGTCACCCGATCGAAATCATGGACCTCACTTTTGCCGTTCAGGGATTAGGTGCACACCATCTTGTTAACACGCCAATGGAGCCTGGCGTACACATACTGCCCAAGCACATCGATGACAGTATTGCAGAAGCAAAATTACATAGTTTGGGAATATTCCCGGACAATCCGCGACCGGAGCAGGAAGATGATTTCAGGGAATGGCTCAAAGGCATGGCTTGAAAAAACGGGTTCTGCATGACTCAGCAACTTTCAGATAACTCCCTGGACAACAGTATAGCCGCTGAAGGGCAACAGCGAATACGCTGGGCACAATCGTTGATGCCGCAATTGGCTGACAGGGCAGATGCAATCATTGCTTCAGGTACTCTCAAAAATCGAAGCATTGGTATTTGTCTGCCTATTGATGCAAAGGGCGCAACGCTGGCACTCGCACTGGCGGAAGGTGGTGCTGATGTTTCGTGCTGGGCTCCAGCCCACTATACAGATTGTGCGGTCGCGCAAAGTTTGCGCCAACAGGGAATTTCAGTTTTTTCTTCAACCGAAGAAACCGCAGAATTTGACAATGATCGGGATAGCGCTCATGCATTGTTGTCCTCAAAACCGGATATCGTGGTGGACCATGAAGCACAGATCACCAGTCTGGCTGCGGCTAGTTATCCTGAAGTTCTTACGCATATCAAGGGAATTACCGAGGCTAGCAAAACAGGAATCGGCAAACTGCGCAAGCTGCAGAAAAACGGCGAGCTGAATACGGTCGTTGTAAACTTGAACCAAACGCGGCTGAACCGCTTGTTTAATGATGGTATCGGTGTCGGGCAATCAGTGGTAATGGCCATGCTTGACGTCACTAATCTTCAAATTGCTGGCAGAAATGTTCTGGTGGTGGGCTATGGCCGTGTTGGCAGAGGAATCGCGGCCCATGCAGCAGCTCTCGGCGCTCGTGTGGACGTTGCCGAGATTGATCCTGTTAAAGCGATGCTGGCCCAATACGATGGTCATGTTGCTAAATCCATCTCCGAGGCCTCAAGCGGTGCAGAAGTAGTATTCACTGCAACTGGCTGTGCTGAAACGCTTACCGCACAACACATTGAAGCAATGCCCGATGGCGTCGTTCTGTGTTCTGCCGGATGCGGGATTACTGAACTGCCCATGGATTATCTGGAACAAACAGCCGAAAAAACTTCTGTGCGTGCTCATGTAACCAACTTTCAATTTCTAAGTGGCAAGAACCTGTTGCTGGTGGCAGATGGTCATTGTGTAAATGTGGCTGCGGGTGAGGGCAGTCCGATAGAAATTGTGGATAAATTGATGGCGCTGCAATTGGCTTCAATAGAATTGATATTGACAGAAGGGTCGACGAAAAATAGTGATCTGGAATCGAAACTTGAGTCTATTGAAAATGCTATTGCTTTATCTCATCTTGATTCATCTCGACTTATCTCGAAATGAACCAGATCGGTATCACTGACGACCCAGATCCATATCACTGACCCATAACAGGATCGCTCGCCCAGCTCCAGGCCAGGGGTGACTTACGCTTTAATGCGCCGCTCAAATGCTCACGCATTTTATCAGACGCTCCCACCAGATCTCCGTCCTCCAGTAATTCGAGTATCTGTAAATGTTCAGTGCATTGTTCAACCAATCGTTCGCGATCGATTTTTGCGCGGTATTCCATCAATCGACGCATACGATTAACCCGTTGTAATGCAATCAGGAAAAACGGGTTTCCCGAGAGCTTTATAAGTTCTTCATGAAATAACGACCCGTTTGCCAGCAAAGTTTCATCAAGCATACTGCCCAGATCTGTTGCCAACATCTGTTCCTGTATTCTGCGCTGCTCGCCAAGTACTTTGCGATCCAGTGAAAAAGTCGGTTCTAATATGGCGTTGGGTTCAATCGATAAACGAAATCTGTAAATCTGATCAAAAGCTTCCGGTGTTTTTGCCACCGGCAGGAATCGCCAACCGTAACCTTCCTTCTGTTCTACCCAGCCTTCTCTTGCAGCTCGTACCAGCAACTCGGTGACCTTGTTTTTGGTTAAACCATACTTTTGCCGAATGTATTGCTCAGTTACTTCCTCAGGCAATCGATTTACGAGCCAGTCATTGGCCAGCTGCTGATAAGGTTCAATCGTTGATTGGCGCTGGTCTTCCAGCCATTGCAGTGCGGTATGGGTGATTTTTTCCGGAACAAAATACCCTCGATTGGTTTTTCGTCTCAAGAGCCCACTGGATTCCAGATTACCCAATGCTTCGCGCACCGGCGTACGTGATACTCCGTATCGATCGGCCAGCTGTTGTGCGCCGATATGTTGTCCAGATGCTATTTCTCCAGACACTATTTCCTGCATCAGGCGTTGCGATATTCTCCCGGAAAGCTCACTACTACGCATTGGCTGAGGCTCTGGTATTCAACAGAAAAAAAAGATTGGCTTTTTATCGCTAAAAGTGCAATATTGATGTTCGCGTGCAAATAATACGACGCTGATAGTCAAATCCGCAAGGGAGGATCTCAAAAGTGTTTAAAAAAACTACTCATATCGCTGTCGCAGCGGTCATCGCAGCTGCGTTTAGCGTATCCGGCGCTCATGCGCAGAGTTTCAAAGCTGAAAATCCACAATGTATTGCCCCGTCGAACCCCGGTGGTGGCTGGGACTTTATTTGTCGAACTACGGCCAAATTCCTGTTCGATCTGAAAGTCATCGAAGATTCGATGCAGGTCACCAACATGTCTGGCGGTGGTGGTGGTGTTGCTTTCGCGCACGTGACCAAAGAGCGTAACGAAGACAACAACCTGATTGTCGCAGCATCCATGAGTACCAGCGCTAGAATCGCACAGGGTATTTATGAAGGCGCGGAGCAGGATGACGTCCACTTTCTGGCAACTTTCGGTGCCGAATATGGTGCGATCGCAGTGCAGGCTGACTCAAAGTATGAAACGCTCACCCAGATGATGGATGACATCAAAGCCGATCCACGTTCAGTGGGCATTGCTGGTGGTTCCTCAGTGGGTAGTTATGACCACATCAAGCCTATGTTAGTCGCGCAAAAAGCAGGCCTTGAAGATGTAACACAACTGAAATACGTTTCTTTCGACGGCGGTGGTGAAGCGATGACAGGGCTACTGTCTGGTTCAACCGAAGCGTTGTCAGGCGATTTCTCGGAAATGCTTGGTTTTTTGGAGTCTGGTGATATCCGAATTATTGCCATCCTCGCACCTGAGCGACTGAAAAATTTCCCTGACATCCCAACAGCAAAAGAGCAAGGTTATGATGTAGTTGGCGCTAACTGGCGTGGATTGTATATGCCGGCAGGTGCATCAGATGAAGCCAAAGAATTCTGGAGCAACGCGATCCAGACAATGGTTGCTGATGAAGGCTTCCAGCAAACGCTTGAAGATGCTGCAATGGCTGAATTCAATAACTTTGGTGATGATATGTACCAGTTCGTAGCTGGCAGTATCGAAGACATCACTAAACTCTCAAAAGAGATAGGAATTATTCAGTAATTCAGTAATTGTGATGAATGGAGGCTGAACCGGGTTCAGCCTCCATGCAAACCATACCAAAGGCCAAGGATTCCACTATGAGCGATCGAATATTTGGTGTATTCGGTTTATTGCTTGCCATTTTTTATATTTGGGCTGCCACCATCATAAAAGATAGTTTTATGGTGGATGTTGTTGGCCCGAGAGCTTTCCCGTACATGGTCGGTGCGGTTCTCGGCATTAGCTCTCTATATTTTATTTTTCGACCGGATGATGAACCGGCCTGGCCACTGTTCCGGGATTTTGCAGAAATAGTTTTTGCAGCAGCGGTTATGCTTTTATACGCTTGGGCGCTTCCCGAAGTCGGGTTTTTAATTTCAACGGTATTCGCCACAGCCTACCTGACGTGGCGGCTGGGAACAAAGCCACTTTGGTCACTGGTGACAGGCGTACTGACGTCCGGCGGTATCTATGTCGTATTCCATTTAATCCTGGGTCTTTCTTTGGCCAAAGGACCTTTGGGTTTTTAGAATTCTCGCGTAAATAATTCTCGCGTAAATCTGACGCATACCAATCATGGATATACTCTCTTTACTTGGTGCAGGATTCGAAGTTGCACTAACTCCGCAAAACCTTTTTCTAGCACTGATGGGGTGTTTCCTGGGGACGCTAATGGGTGCGTTGCCGGGACTCGGACCTGCCAATGGGGTTGCGATTCTGATTCCCATTGCCTTTTCGCTTGGTCTTGGCCCTACGCCCTCTTTGATTCTTTTGACCAGCGTTTACTACGGTGCAATGTACGGCGGCCGGATTAGTTCAATCCTGCTTAATATTCCCGGTGACGAACCGGCGATGATGACGTGTCTTGATGGCTACCCGATGGCTAAACAAGGCAAGGCAGGAGAGGCGCTTTCGCTTTCGGGTGTGGCATCGTTTATTGGTGCCTTTGTGGCCACTTGCGGGCTGGTAGTACTCGCCCCCCAGCTAGTCAAAATCGCCTTGCTGTTTGGACCTGCCGAATATTTTGTGTTGTTTACTGTTGCCTTTGCCACACTCGGCGGGATCACATCAACGAATCAGGCGAAATCTGCATTCGCTGCAGCTTTGGGTCTGGGCATCGCGATGATTGGGAGTGATTCTCAGACCGGGTCGCAGCGATTCACTTTCGATCACATCCATCTCTATGACGGTATAGATTTCCTGATAGCCATTGTTGGCTTGTTTGCATTGAGTGAAGTATTTATATTTCTGGAGCATCATCGCAGCAGCATCGCACGCAAGTCCGAAACCCCCAAAGTAGGTCGGATTTTGCCAGATTTTAAAATGATCCTGCGCTGTATGCCTTCCATTGGTCGCGGTACAGCTCTGGGTTTTTTCGCCGGAGTTCTACCAGGGGCTGGCGCATCGCTGGGTTCGTTTCTCGCCTATTCGCTCGAAAAGCAATCTGTTGACCGGGCAGGGGATACATTCGGCAAAGGCGATCCTCGTGGTGTTGCAGCCCCGGAAGCCGGAAACAACGCTGCATCTGGTGGTGCACTTGTACCGATGCTTGCACTCGGGGTTCCGGGTTCAGGTACTACCGCCGTATTGCTGGCGGTCCTTTTGCAACTCAACATAACACCAGGGCCATTACTGTTTACTAAAAACCCGGAAGTAGTTTGGGGTCTGATTGCCGCACTGTTTATCGGTAACTTCATGCTACTTGCGATGAATATTCCTTTAGTCGGCTTGTTTACGCGAGTGTTGATGGTGCCCACCCGCATACTGATGCCTGTGGTGGCAATGATCTCGTTTGTCGGTATTTACAGCATTACCGGCTCTACCTTTGATGTCATGCTGATGGTTGGGTTCGGTGTCGCAGGTTGGGTGTTGCGTAAATTAGAGGTGCCTTTGGTTCCGGTTATCCTCGGTATTCTTCTTGGCAATCAGATGGAGGTTAACCTTAGACGGGCAATGACTATCTCGGATGGCGACTGGTTAACCCTCGTTGGTAGCCCCCTTGCGATAATTCTGTGGGTAATCGCAATCACAGGTTTTGTTTTACCCATGTATTTTGGACGTAGAGTTAGAGCGCGCATGGAGTCAAATCGCCATGAGTAAAAGCCTGGAAAAGACAAATGCAAATTCAGCCACCATTGTCTAGATGAGAATCCGGACGGAGAGTTATCAATGAGAATCATGACAGTTCCCTGCGACGGAATTGGCCCTGAAATTGTTGGCGCTGCCTTGAATGTACTGGAGACGGTCAACAAGCGCTTTAATCTGGAAATGTCCTTTCACGAGGAGGAGGCAGGGTTTGTCAGTCTTGCCAATCACGGTATAACACTGAGAGAAGAAGTGCTCGACCGGGCAAGAAACGATTTTGATGGCGTTTTGCTAGGTACACAATCACACATGGACTACCCGCCACTGGTTGAGGGTGGCAGAAATGTATCAGCTGGATTTCGGCTGGGCCTTGATCTTTATGCGAATGTCCGTCCTGCCAGAAGCCGGGAATTTGTTCCTAACAAAGCTCCCGGTATGGACTTGGTCATTATGCGCGAGGCGACAGAAGGTTTTTACCCCGATCGCAATATGTATGAAGGTGTTGGCGAAATGAAGCCCGATCCGGATATGGCGCTGTCGGTTCGAAAAATTACCCGCCATGCCTCAACACGTATTTGCAGGCAGGCGTTTATGTTAGCCATGCAGAGAAGAAAAAAAGTTGCGGCTATACATAAAGCTAATTCCTTTCTGATGACAGACGGTTTGTTCCTTGAGTGTTTTAGAAACGTTGCAAAGGATTTCCCCGAAGTTGAGACAGAAGAGCTGATCGTAGATGCCTTTGCGGCTCTTATAGTTCGTAAACCCGAGACTTATGATGTAGTTGTTGCGACGAATTTTTACGGCGATATACTGTCTGATCTGGCCTCCGAACTTTCCGGATCGCTGGGTCTGGCTGGCTCAATCAATGCAAATGCCGAAACCGGGCTTTGTTGTGCGCAAGCGCAGCATGGCTCAGCTCCTGATATTGCCGGAAAGAACATCGCCAACCCTACAGCCATGATCCTGTCCGCTGCGATGATGCTCAAGTGGCTTGGTGATCAGCGTGGGGTAGGGAAGTTGGTGGATGCAGGTACTGAAATCGAGACTGCAATCGATGCCGCTATCCAGAATCCCGAAACCCGTACTGCTGATCTTGGTGGCAATCTGAAAACCGATGCTTTTGGCAACCTGATTGCCCAAGCTGTATCCGGGTAATAGCATCCGGCATATGGCTATAGAACCTCGTATTGCGTTAATTCATGCGACGCGTGTTGCGATTAAACCGGTTGAGGATGCGGCAAAAAAATTATGGCCTGAGGCGGAGTTGGTTTCTGTGCTGGATGAAGCTCTCTCAGCAGACCGAAGCTCTAACCGCGTTTCTGAGGAAGAACTCAATACACGAATTGTTGATCTGGCACGCTATGCTGAACGCCTTGAGCCTGATGGCTTGTTATATACTTGCTCAGCGTTCGGAGCTGGAATAGAACAAGCCGCACGTACATCACCAATACCGGTTCTGAAACCTAATGAAGCCATGTTTGAGGCGGCACTGAACTATGGCGATAGCATTGTCATGTTCTATACTTTCGCACCCGCTGCGGCGAGCATGGAAACAGAATTCAGCGAATTGGTTGGAGTTCGCCAATCTTCAGCGAATTTGCGATCGATATATGTCTCTGGCGCTATGGACGCTCTGAAACGAGGTGACGCTGAAACTCACAACAGGCTGGTGGCTGATGCAGCCGCCGAGATTGAAGCTGATGTAATAATGCTCGCTCATTTTTCCACGGCACAAGCTGCATCAGCGGTTCGTGCTGCCTCCCGCATACCTGTACTGACCAGCCCTGAATCTGCTGTTGCTAAACTCAAATCAGTTGTAGTCTAAAACGTTCTGCACTGCTGTACGGGTCAGAGCATTTCAAGACATTGTCAATAATTTTCTTTACAAGCCAGCGGCAGATTCCGCTTCCGAGCTTTTTGTTTCTGACCTTTGTTGCAATTGCAGGTATACAACCGAGCTGATCAGAAGCAAACCAACGGCCATAGTCACAACTCCCGGTGCAAGGAAAAGCAGGGGACGATGGGGGTCAGACCATGGTAAGCCATTGTAATTTCTTGATATCTGCACGTTCTGATGTGCGTCAGGACTGTTAGGTTGTGTTTATCGTGCAGAAAAATTGACTTTAAACCTAGTGCAGCAGAATAAATATCACCAGCCTTGCTAAATGAGGTTACTTACGGGTCTTGGCGAAACCAGAGCCTTGCATGATCGCCTGTGTAAGTAGTCTTAGCGCAAATCCCTTTATGTTGCGAGATCTATAATTTAAAAATTTTGATGCCCCATGATGAATCCAAACTAGTGGACTGTAGAGGCGTAAATACTTAGGTTGCGTTTTTGTGATCAAAAACTCGACCTAACAGCATAAACGGGCCAGTAAAGTAGGATATTTATTTGTGTTTCATATAGTTGTGATGGTCTGACCCGCTTCTGAGACCCGCTTCTGTATTGCGCAAGCAGTTCATCTATGTGTTTATGGATATCAACATAGCCTTGTATTCGCGCCTCTACTTTTTCTGCAAAGCTGTCCAGATCGCAGCTGTCCCTGCCCATTAGTAGGGTCGATGGCCCGTAGTTGAGACTGACCCCAGGCCAGTCCGCTACAGTTGTGTTTACAAGGCTTCGAAACTCAGTCGCGAATAGTTTCGGTTTTAACTGGTAACCTGGCAGTTTATGAAGCGTTTTTGCGTGAATATTGTAGGAATACAAATTTCTCTTCAAATACTTCGGATCTACCCAGACGCTGCAAAATATACCGAGAGTTGATTTTCTATCGTCGTCGAAGCGATTCGTCCAGTGCGGTTTCGCCAAATAGATCGGTGAGCAGTCACCAAACGGTAGTTTTTTGCAGATAATTCCGTATTGCTTCAGAACTTTTGGCGCGAGCTTCTTTTCCAGCTCTTTAAGAATGTCTTCGTATTGCTGCATATTCAGCCTCCTTTTTGAAAATGACGCATACCAGGCAATTCCCGGGTGTATCGGTGATTACGGCGGCCTCGGTGTCAAGCTACCGGGATCCATATTTCGACCAATCCCTGTCCGGTATCCGGGTCGAATCGGTGGTCATAAACTTCAAAGTCAGGCGCGACCCTGTGTTCCAGACCTTCGTCGGTCAGCATTTTGTTCCAGATCGTATATATCGTTTTCCGATAGTCGGATATGTGCCCATTATGTTCAAACACCGCATAGCGTCCTTCAGGCAAAGTAACGCGTTTCATACTGGCGGGAACCGCAGTCTCTGTGCCGGTTTCCAAACCGGTCAGATACCAAAATCTTCCCTGCTTATCTGAGTCATGGCAGACACCATAGGAAGCATCGCCATTGACAGCTTCAATAGCGTGATAATGTTCTGCAAACTCACCCCATTGCTCAGGAATACCAAAATTGGTTTCGAAGGTGTATTGTCGGCTAATTCCGGTAATCTGGAATTGTTGGCGTATCTGTATAGTGGGAGGTTCCACCGTAACCAACAGTGAATTATCCATAATAAAAGGCTCCAAAGTTTTAAGCTGACAGGTGTTCTTGCTCTCCCTGACAGAGCTTGGAAGGACACCGAAGTAAGACGAGAATGCGCGGGTAAACGCTTCGTGAGAGTTGTATTGTGTTTCAAGTGCAATATCCAGTATCTCTGCTTTGCCCAGCGCTAGCACATGCGCTGCATGACTCAGTCGTCTACTTCGCACATAGACCATTACAGACATGCCGGTAGCTAAGCGGAAGACACGGGATAAATGGTATTGACTGACGTCACATTCTTCCGCAATAAAAGAAAGTGAAAGCTGGTTGAACAGACTGGTTTCAATAGTCCAAACTGCCCTTGAGACAAGATCCATACTGGGTTCCGGCATTGCTTGCGACCATAGTGGCAGGCAGCGAGTGGGTTCGCTTGATCAGGATTGCTATTTTGGAGAAAAGCGGATGTCGGGGATTAAATATCTGGGTTTTAATGTGATGTCGGTGCAATTTCTGCAAACCTATCGCTTGCTACCCGAGTCGATCAGGCCAGGACTCCTATCGAAGAATCTTAGCCTTTTGAAAAAAGTTCGTTTATCGAATAGTACAGTCTGCAAGACTACTGACCAGAAGTGAGCCGTCTCACATCACTGTCGTTAACGCAACTAGCCTGTGCCCTCAACCGTACTTCGCGACCGGCGCTAATGTCGGGGTCTAAAAAATCGCATACAAATGCGCGTAAAGTTAATGCAATGTGACCCGTTCCCGGCATAAAGTTGCTATTGGAGAACGTCCCATCGCTTAACAAGCCCTGACAACCTCCACCAATCGGTATCATGCCGCCCGGACATTCAGCACGTAGACTATACCTGTTTAGAGGAAACGCAGATTGTTGGGTACTGAGTCTTTCAACCAAGGTGTAGTCCCTGCTGGCGGGCGTTTCCATCGCTGTGACCACTATATCTTCCTGCCTCAGACCAGCGCTGTGGTCAATCACAATATACGTACCGGCGGGGACGATACAACTGAATTGATTACCTTCACAGATGGTTTCGAAGTCTTCGGCGTTTTGTACTTGCATGTAGCCCGTTGTAGTCCAACTGATGGTATTACCGTTTACCTGCAATCCGGGTATATTTGCCAACGCTGCAGAACTTGCCAGCAGCCAAAAAATCGCAGCGAAAAAATTAAGACCAAAAATTAACTTAGTTGACATAGCGGACCTCCTGAAAGTAACACAGCATCTTGCCGGCTCTCATTCAAGATACCGAAACTATAGTGTTAGTGGAATCGTTCTGCACAAATCGTAATCATGCTGATTCTACTTTCAACCGTTTCTCTTCTGACATTTGTCGCCATTGCAGGTATACAACGGGACTAATCAGAAGGAGACCAACAGCCATAGTCACAACCCCCGGTGCAATGAAAAGCAGTGAAACAATACCGATATACCATCGTTGCACATGGCTTAGGTGTGCAAGCATGTAGCCTGAGAATGCAGAACCCAGCAAACCGATCCCGATCATTGCACCCAATAGCGTGACAGTAAAAGCAGCCCAGGTGAAACCATCGGCCACCAACAGGAGTGACGGGGAATAGACAAAGACAAACGGCACCAGTGCCTTGGCGATGCCAAGCCGGAAAGCGGTATTACCGGTTTTGAACGGGTTAGACCCGGCAATACCTGCCGCGGCGTAGGCCGCAAGAGCAACTGGTGGAGTAATGTCTGCGAGCACGCCGTAATAGAAAACAAAGAAATGCGAGACGATGGGTTCAACCTGTAGTTGTGCAAGTGCGGGAGCGGCTACCGCCACCAGAATAATGTAGGTCGCAGTAGTGGGGATCCCGGCCCCCATCAGGATGCAGGCGATCGCGATCAGAACGAGTGAGAAAAACAGCGCCCATTGCGATACTTCGAAAAAGCTGAAGGGCCAAATGCCACCAAAGAATGCGCCGATATCATTAGCTGTTTGAACAACAGCAAAGCCAAGGCGAAAGCCAACGCCCGTTAATGTTACGACCCCTACTACTATTCCCACCGTTGCAGCAGCTGCCCCGACCGCCAGTGTACTTTTGGAGCCATCCGACATCGCGTGCCAAAGGCCGCGCAGACTCAAGCGGTGTTCCCGATTCGGATTGAGCATACCAACAACCACACAGGCAGTAATACCCCAGACTGCAGCATAATCCGGTGTTTTACCCGACAGGATCAGGTAAACCAGAATGATCAACGGTATGAGTGACGCCCAATGTTCACGTAACACCTGAACCACCTGTGGTAATTCCGCAGCAGTTAATCCACGAAGACCAAGTTTCTTGGCCTCCAGGTGAACCATAATGAGCACGCCGAAATAATGCAGCATGGCAGGGAACAAGGCGGCAGCGAGAACATCGCGCAGCGGTATTTCCAGATATTCCACCATGATGAAAGCGGCCGCCCCCAGGATGGGTGGCGTGATCTGCCCGCCAGTTGATGCTGTCGCCTCAACCGCACCTGCGAAATGCGGCGGGTAGCCAATCTTTTTCATCGCAGGGATGGTTAGTGACCCTGTGGTGACGGTATTGGCAATCGATGAGCCGGAAATTGTTCCCATAAAGGCCGACGAAAAGATCGCTACCTTTGCCGGGCCACCGGCATAACGCCCGGCCATGGCCATCGCAAGGTCAATAAATAACTGGCCCAGTCCGATGCGCATGGCCAGCACACCAAAGAGTACAAAAAGAAAAACATATTTCGCCATTACACCCAGAGCCACACCATAGATGCCCTGATTGGTCATGTAGAGATGGTTGATCAGGCCGGTCCAACTAGCCCCGCCGTGCTTCCACACACCTGGCATATAAGGCCCGAAAAGGGCAAAAAGAATGAACAGACAGGCAATAAAGGGCAGCGTCCAACCTACCGAGCGACGTGTAGCTTCCAGTACAAGCAACAATAAAGCTGTCCCCATAAAGATATCCGAAGGTGCAGGGTTGCCAACGCGTTGGGCAACATCGGCGGGAGGTAACAGCGGCAAATACAGTGCCGCCGCCACACCAAGGATGGCCAGCGCAATATCGAGGATGGCGACACCATCAAATCGCCACCAGGCTTTAGGTGCGACGTCGGTTGACTGAGAACGGCGCCATGAAAAGAGCAGAAAAAGCAGCCCGAGCATAAACGCGAGAAAAATGCCGCGGTGCAGGAGTTCGCGGATTAACCCGAAGCCCGACGCATAATATTGATAAATAGCCAAGGCGACCAAAGGTACTGAAATAACCACTGACATAATCCGGCCGGGCGTTCTGAACGCCAGTTCCGGATCATACTTGCGCTCAATTGCCGCGAGTTCTTCTTCGGTTAATTCGGATTGCTTAGCCATGATGCCCCTGTAAACGACTGCCACAAACAACTGGGCCGCGAGTATCGCGGCCCAGATTGCTTGGTGCTAGTAGTGCAGTGCCGAAAGTGCGATGCACAACAGATAGAAGTTACATCAGTGTTATTTCAGCAAACCCGCTTCTTTGTAGAAACGCTCTGCACCCGCATGCAATGGAACACCCACACCCGCAAGTGCTGAATCAGGCGTGATGGAAGCGCCTTTGGCGTGCCCGACGTCCAGCAAGCGGCGTGATTCATCGTTCCACATGGCTTTGGTGATATTGTAAATCAACTCTTCGTCTTCACGAGCATGGGTGAACCATTGCGCACCGACGGCAACGGTCGCAGCCTCGCCAACACCTTCATAGGCATCTGCGGGGATCGCTGAAGACGAGAAGAAACCGAATTCTGAAATCAGCTTTTCAACACCTTCGCCTTCTATCGGTACAAGCTTCATGTCTGCAGCTGATGCCAATTCAACCAAGGCACCTGTTGGATAACCTGCGACGATGAAAAGAGCATCCACCTTACCGTTACGCAGTGCTTCGGTTGCGGCTGATCCCTTCAGATTTTCTTCCTGAATATCTTCGAGTGTCATACCAAACGCTTCAAGTATTAACCCTGCATCTACATAGGTACCTGAACCGGGCTCATCAACTGAAACACGCTTACCTTTGACATCTGCGACGGAATTGATACCAGACCCTTCGAGTGTGACCAGATGGATGTGCTCTTCGAAAAGCGCTGCTATTGTTCGCAGGTCCGTAGCTGGTTCACTTCCTTCCATTGTGCCAGTACCGGTGTAAGCCCAAAAGGCGACATCTGACTGCGCAAAACCTGAATTGCGAAGGCCGGACATGATTGCATTGATATTGTCGACCGAACCACGTGATGACACAGCTGACGCGATCAATCCTTCAACGCCACAGCTGCCACCTTCTCCGCATTCACGTGACCCTGGCGGTTTGGAAATCGCGTTCGCAATAACACCACCTACAGGGTAGTAAGTGAACGATGTTCCACCAGTACCTATGGTGAAAAAATTCAAGTCCTGTGCTGAAGCCGTGGATGCTACACCCAGTGATAACAGTGCACCCACTGCGAGTGACTTTATTGATTTAAACATTCTTTCTCCTCATATGATTCTGATTGGTATGACTTCTTGCTGACGGCTATTCAAACTTTCATTATTGAATTAGATCAGTCTGCTGACCAGTTGGAATGTACGGCTAGCCTGTATTGGCTAGCCTGTGTATTTGGCTTTTAGTATAGCATGAAGGCTGAATCGGTTGGACCCTGACAAGCCATTGTAAATACGTACTTTTTAAACGATCTAACACTCGTGCCAGATAGCCAAAATGCTTTTTTGGTAGCAAATATGGAATAAAGGAGGAACCCGGGGGCACTAGAAAAAAACGAGATCAAAGTATGACTTCTTTGGAAAACCCGTACCATTGCAAAGCGCTTTCAATGCTCACTATAGTGGTTCTATCATCTCAAACTTGTCGGCAACCACAGGGTTGGGTTTGCGGTGCGGAAAGGGCGTGGTATTTCTTACGAAATGGTCGCAACATGATCAGCAGCGCAGTCGTTAGCAACTTGTATTGCTGATTCCAGGTCGGTTCGTCTTGCCAATTCTGCGCAAAGAACGCCACAAAATACATCACCAGCTCCATGTGTGCTAACCACCTCTATTGGTTTGGCAGGTAGATTGATGGTAACCGTATCTGAACAGGCTGCCACCCCATCGCCGCCGGCAGTAACAA
>CALLOA010000049.1 GCA_938005265.1 uncultured Granulosicoccaceae bacterium | reverse complement strand
CCGCGGGCTGGGTGATATGTAGCTGGGTTGCAGCTCCGGAAAATGAACCGGACTTTGCCACCGCAATAAAAGCCTTTAAGCCGCCTATATCCAAAAAAGAGTCTCGTTATTCCAAATGATTATCGGAATTATAAATTATATGCATTTGAGTTATTTGAATACAGGTCTTAAGATTCAACTGTATAAAATCTGCGCAACTACGTAAGCGAGAGTGGAGGGAATATTGATGGCAGGCAAAACCTTGTATGACAAGCTGTGGGACAGCCATATCGTCCGGCAGCAGGACGACGGTACGGTGTTGCTCTATATCGACCGCCACCTGGTTCATGAAGTGACGTCGCCGCAGGCTTTTGAAGGCTTGGCAATAGCTGGGCGAAAACCATGGCGTACCTCATCGATGTTGGCAGTAGCAGACCATAATGTGCCAACAACAGCCCGTGAGGCCGGTATTAGTGATCCTGTATCGCGCCTGCAGGTCGACACCCTCGACAATAATTGCGACAGCCATGGAATTGTTGAATTCAAGATGAACGATGCACGCCAGGGCATTGTGCACGTGATAGGCCCCGAACAAGGCGCGACTCTGCCGGGTATGACGGTGGTTTGTGGTGACTCTCATACTTCCACCCACGGCGCATTCGGCGCGCTGGCGTTTGGCATCGGCACATCTGAAGTAGAACATGTGATGGCAACGCAATGCCTGTTGCAGAAGAAATCACGCAACATGCTGGTGCGGGTAAACGGTGAAGTCAGCCCCGGCACGACCGCAAAAGATCTGGTGCTCGCGATCATTGGCAAGATTGGAACGGCTGGTGGTAATGGTTGCACGATTGAATTTGGAGGTGATGCCATTCGTGCACTTTCCATGGAGGGCCGCATGTCGGTTTGCAATATGTCAATTGAAGCCGGTGCACGTGCCGGCCTTGTTGCGGTTGATGAAACCACGATTGAGTATTTCAAAGGCCGCCCATTTGCTCCCTCAAAAGAACAATGGGAGCAGGCTGCGGCCTACTGGCGTACCTTGAGGAGTGATGATGATGCAGTTTTTGACAGCGTGGTCGAGCTGGATGCTGCGAGCATCGCACCGCAGGTAACCTGGGGTACATCGCCGGAGATGGTGACGTCCGTTAAAGGTGCGGTACCGGACCCGGCAACAGCCGACACAGAGGTACGTAAAGAAGGCATGGAGCGCGCGCTTGAGTATATGGATCTGAAACCCAACACACCCATTACCGATATCAAGCTGGATCGTGTGTTCATTGGTTCCTGCACCAATTCCCGTATCGAAGATCTACGTGCTGCAGCGGCTATGGTCAGTAACCGTCAGGTGGCAGATAACGTTAAACAGGCTCTGGTAGTTCCCGGATCCGGTCTTGTCAAGAAACAGGCTGAAGAAGAAGGTCTTGATCAGGTTTTCCGCAATGCCGGATTTGAATGGCGCGAGCCAGGTTGTTCCATGTGCCTTGCAATGAATGCAGACAGGTTGGCGCCGGGTGAGCGCTGTGCGTCGACATCAAACCGCAATTTTGAGGGCAGGCAAGGTCAGGGCGGTCGCACTCATCTGGTGAGTCCGGCGATGGCTGCAGCGGCTGCGGTAGCTGGTCACTTTGTGGATATTCGCGATCTGGAGGTACGACTCTGATGAAAAGCTTTACTGTACTTGATGGTTTGGTGGCGCCGATGGATCGGGCCAACGTGGACACCGATGCGATAATTCCCAAGCAGTTTCTGAAATCGATCAAGCGTTCGGGTTTCGGTGTCAATCTGTTCGACTCATGGCGCTATCTCGACCCTGGTGAGCCTGGTCAGGCGATTGATTCACGGCAGCCGAATCCGGAATTTATTCTTAACCAGCCCCGCTATGCAGGCGCACAGATTTTGTTGGCACGCGAAAACTTCGGCTGCGGCTCCTCGCGTGAACATGCTGTATGGGCACTTGATGATTACGGGTTCCGCTCGGTTATTTCCAGTAGCTTCGCTGATATCTTTTTTAACAATTCCTTCAAAAGCGGGTTGCTTCCTGTTGTGCTTTCGAAGGACATCGTTGCCCGGCTTATTGCCGCCTGCGAGCAGAACGAAGGCTACAGGCTGACAATTGATCTGGCAAAGCAAGTGGTAATCACGCCGGATAATGAGCAGATCACTTTTGAAGTGGATGAGTTTCGCAAGCATTGCTTGCTTGAGGGCCTGGATGACATTGGTTTGACGCTTGCCCATGCTGATGAGATTCGCCATTACGAAGAACGCCGCCGCTCTGAAGTACCCTGGCAATTCAACTGAAACTGCACGACATCAATCCATTCGTATTCATAATCCATCTGGATTTAACAAGGGAATTTTTTTTGGTGAACCTTCATGGCTAAACACATCACTATCCTGCCCGGCGACGGCATCGGAACGGAAATAATGACTGAAGCAGTCAAAGTTCTGGATGCTCTTATTGCAAAGGGATTGGACGTTACCTACGAACAAAAACTGTTCGGCGGTGCGGCGCATGACAGCACCGGAAGTTGCCTGCCTGAGGATACTCTTGAGGCTTGTCGGGCTTGCGACGCCATTTTGCTGGGCGCGATTGGTGGCCCGGTTTATGACAAATTGCCACGCGATGAACGCCCCGAACGTGGTTTGCTGAAATTGCGTTCCACACTGGAATTGTTCTCGAACCTGCGTCCTGCGATGTTGTTCCCGCAGTTGGCTGATGCATCATCGTTAAAGCCCGAACTGGTTGCTGGTCTGGATCTGATGATTCTGCGGGAATTGACCGGGGGTATTTATTTTGGTGAACCCCGGGGTATTTCAACTGATGATTCGAGTGGCAATGAAAGACGTGGCTTTAATACCATGGTCTACACGGAGTCAGAAATAACCCGTATTGCCCATAGCGCGTTTCGCATTGCCATGCAACGAGGAAAACGTTTGTGTTCGGTCGATAAGGCCAATGTGCTTGAAGTGTCAGAGCTGTGGCGTGAAATTGTCACCACTATTGGCGCGGAATACCCTGAGGTCGAACTTACCCATATGTACGTTGACAATGCCGCGATGCAACTGGTGCGCGAGCCGAAACAGTTTGATGTCATGGTCACAAGCAATCTGTTTGGCGATATCCTGTCCGATGCGGCAGCCATGTTGACTGGTTCGATCGGTATGCTACCGTCTGCTTCCCTCGACGTGGCCGGCAAAGGAATGTACGAACCCGTGCATGGCTCAGCGCCTGACATCGCAGGGCAGGGGATCGCGAATCCGCTTGCGACCATTCTGTCACTGGCCATGTTGCTGCGTTATTCATTTGATGAAGCAGCGAGCGCTGACCGTATAGAACAGGCAGTCGCCAAGGTGCTTGATCAGGGGCTGCGCAGTGCGGATATCGCTGCAGATGGAGAGTCCGTGAGTACCTCGGCAATGGGTGATGCAGTGGTGCTGGCACTTTCAACTTAAAACTTATTGCAGCGACACAACGCTTGCCTCCATGGATGATCTGTTGTGTCGCTGTGCAAAATTCGTCCGGCTTTTGTTGCAATCAACACCCACCTGCTGATTCAACGGCCGGCATTATCTTTTAACCACTTGTTTTCTGGCTGCAATCTGCATGTGACATGTTTGTTGCGCCCAATATGAATTGATATTCTCCAGGTATCTACTATGTCAAAAACTTACGATGTTGCGGTTGTCGGTGCCACCGGTGCCGTGGGACAGGCAATGCTTGATATTCTCGCTGAGCGGAAGTTTCCGGTTGGTAAGGTCTACGCGCTGGCGAGTGAACGATCGGTCGGAAAGACGGTCGTATTTGGTTCAAAATCATTGTCGGTAGAAAATCTGGATACCTTTGATTTCAGTCAGGTCCAGCTGGGTCTGTTCTCACCGGGCGCATCGATCTCAAAAATATACGCACCCAAGGCAGCTGCTGCCGGTTGTGTAGTGATCGATAACACATCGCAGTTTCGTAATGACGATGACAAGGCCTTGGTCGTGCCCGAGGTCAATCGACATACACTGGAGATGCATAAAGATACAGGTATCGTTGCTAATCCAAACTGTTCAACCATACAGATGGTGGTTGCCCTTAAACCGATCTACGACGCCGTGGGTATAAAGCGTATCAATGTTGCAACCTATCAGGCTGTTTCCGGTTCCGGCGCTGAAGGTCTGGAAGAACTGAGCATGCAAACGGCTAAGCTGTTGAATGCAAAGCCCGTGGAATCAAAAGTTTATCCTAAACAAATTGCATTTAATTGCATCCCGCATATCGATACCTTCCAGGACAATGGCTACACTCGCGAAGAAATGAAGATGGTCTGGGAGACGCAGAAGATTTTGGGTGACAAGGAAATCCTGGTTAACCCGACGTGTGTGCGTGTGCCAGTGTTTTATGGCCACTCTGAAGCCGTAAGTATTGAGACTCAGGACACAATAACTGCGGATCAGGCCCGTAAATTGCTCCAAAGTGCACCGGGTGTCGTTGTAATCGATGAACAAAAGGATGGCGGCTACCCGACACCTGTTACAGAGTCCGCTGGAAATGATGCGGTTTACGTTGGCAGGATAAGACAGGATATAAGCCACAAGAAAGGCCTGAATCTTTGGGTTGTTTCTGACAATGTTCGCAAAGGCGCTGCATTAAACAGCGTGCAGATTGCGGAATGTATGGCAGAGGATTATCTCGGTTAGAGCGAATCAGCGGTTGTTTGAGGCATCTATTAAAACAACTGTGATTATAAAGAACGATAAGCTCAACTGGAGACTGGATAAATATATCCTATATATACAAACTGGACTGCTACATCAGTCCCCTTGACCAAACCGAAACGAACGGACGCTTCGGGAGGTCGAAGTTAACATTGAGATTATCGCGATGCTAAAAGCTCGTAAGCTATTGACGGCTACAGCAGTGAGTCTGGCACTAATGTCTAGCGCCAGCCATGCGCTGACGCTGGGTGACATTGAAATGCGATCGGCCTTGAATCAGCCGATGAGTGCGCAAATTCGTTTGCAGACCTCCAACCCTGCTGAGGTTGACGGTTTGATTGTCAAGCTGGCGTCACCAGAAGCTTTCTCCAGAGCTGGCCTTGAGCGCAATGCGACGCTGAACGACTTGCGGTTTGATGTGGATACATCAATCCCGACAGCGCCGGTGATCCTGATTACAAGCCGGACTCCAGTATTGGAGCCATTCCTGAATTTCCTGCTTGAGGTCGATTGGCCGCAAGGCAGAATGGTGCGTGAGTACACGGTGTTACT
Source organism: uncultured Granulosicoccaceae bacterium (assembly GCA_938005265.1). Lineage (GTDB taxonomy): Bacteria > Pseudomonadota > Gammaproteobacteria > Granulosicoccales > Granulosicoccaceae > CALFCE01. The sequence continues at coordinate 18,119 of CALLOA010000049.1, read as the reverse complement.
CGATCCGCCAGTATTCTTGTCACCAGCGGATAGCCAGCGAGCTTCAACCTCTGGTCTGGATGTGCAACGGGCCGATGATCTTTCTGGCGTGCCTGTCGCCATCGACCGCACATCGGGTGCAGATTTTATTGGCGCTGACGATTTTTCGTTTGATGAATCCTCTGTTGCCATTATTGGTGGCACCGGCGAAGTTGGCGATGATCTTGTACTCAATCCCGGAGCGTCTGACTTTAACGCTGGCAGCGTTGAGACAGGCAGTGTCGAGATAATCGATATTGATTCCAACCAGACAGTGGGCTCGACCTTTGATGCGGAAACCGTCGTCATTGATGGCAGTGCCGGCTCTTTCCAGTCTGGCACCAATGCTGGCGAGATAGTCGTGCTGGATGCAACTGGCGGAAGCGGTGAATTCATCGATGGTCAGGGTAGTTTCCCGGCGAATGTCGAGCTGGTAGAAGATTCTGTTGTCTCTCTAACTGATTCGTCTGTCAGTGACTTCTCGACTTCCTCGTTCACTACGGAGTCCATTGGTGGTTTTAATGTTGAGGTGATCGGTGACACTAACGAAGTAGGTGACGATGTGGGGGGCACTGGAGGTTTCAGTGGCAACACCGTTGCAAGCGGAGAGGTTGTTGTTCGACGAGGTGACACACTATTTGAAATAGCTAACCGCAGTAAAGGTGCTGGTGTCACTACCCAACAAATGATGATCGCACTGCTGGAAGCGAATCAGCAGGCGTTTATCAATGGCAATATGAATCTGGTTAAAGCTGGTGCCGTATTGAGTATTCCTGAAACAGGCACTGCAAGTGCTGTAAGTCAGGCACAGGCACTCGCAGAGGTTGCCGAGCAGGAACAATTGTGGCGTGAGTACCGCCGCGGCACGCGCAGCACTACACCGACTCGTGTAGCATCCAACGAGCCTGCTGCGCCAAGCGCCAGCGATACGGCTAACAATACTGCCAACGGCAGTTCACCAGCAGCTGACACAAGCGCTGCTGCCGATACAACTGCGCTGGATACTGATGCCACAGATGAGGACGCGCAAGCGCCGTTGTCGGCTCAGGAAATCCTGGAGCAGGCACGTCGTGAACTCGAGCAGGCTAGAGGTGAATTACGCCTGGTTGGCGAGAATGAGCCCAGCGATACTGCAACCAGCACCAGTGCTGATGAGACGGATCAGCCTGACACCGAAAATCTCTCGGATATCAATCGCAAATTGCAGCTGGCCCGAGAGGAGCTTGAGGCCTCACGTTTGAGAACCGAGGAACTGCAGTCGCGTGATGACGCCCTGCAGGGTACTACCGAACGCATGGATTCACTGGTGAATTTGCGCCAGAACGAGGTTGCCAAACTTGAGCAACAACTCAGCGATGCCAGACGCTCGGGTGCTGATAGCGATGCAACGGGTACAGCCCCTGAAGACAATTCACTGACACAAGTAGAGATCATTGAAGACCAGACGGCCACGACAGCTGATTCTGATACGTCTTCTGCTGCAGTTACAGCAACGCCAGCTGATACTTCCAGTTCTACCCGCGTTATTCAACCGGTGGATAGCAGTAGTGACGCCCCTTGGTGGAAAACCTTGCTGGGCGATCAGAAAATGCTGATTGCCGGTGGTGTGGGCTTACTGGCATTGCTAGGACTTCTGTTTACTGTCTTTCGTAAGCGCAAGCCACGCGACCAATTTGACGCCTTCGACGAAGATGATGTTGAATTTATGGATGATGAGTACGACGGTAATGCACTGGTTGATACCCAGGCTGACGATTACCTGGGCGAGGCAGGACTTGAGCACGCGGAACAGGATTCGTCATCCGGTATTGGTACTGCGGCCGCTGCCGCTGCCGCTGGTGGAACTGCAGCGGCAGTCGCCGCCGGTGCTGCCATGACGGGTGCAGCCGATGCCAGCGAAGACAATCTTGATGCACAGTTCGACGAAGCATCGCTGGGTGAGATTGGTGTGGGTAATACTTCACTGGATGATGCTTTTGAAAGTGCAACAGAAGGTTCATCCGGCTTGAGTGACGAAATCGAATCAGCGGCAGATGGTGAGCAAGAGATTAACGCTGACGACACCATATCGGAAGCTGATGTCTATATCGCTTACGGTCTGCACGGCCAGGCCGAGGATCTGTTGCAAAAGGCTATCTCGGAAAATCCCGATCAGCCTGAATACCAATACAAGCTCATGCAAACTTATCACGCGCAAAACAATGCGGGTGCTTTTGATAGTGCGGCTGAAAACTACCACCAGCAATTTGCCGCTGAAGGCAGCCCCAATTGGGCAGAAATTGCCTCGATGGGGGCTGAACTCAGCCCGTCCAACCCACTGTATAGTGGCAATGGAGGCACTGTTGAGTCGATCGGTCGTGGTGACCTGGATGCTCCAAAATTAAGTGAAAACGACTTCATGACGGATGGCGAGGGTGCGTCCAGTACCGTCCGTGATTTCTCCGACCAAAGTCTCTCGGGTGATGTCCCCGATATGATGGACCAAACGCTGGATCCGGGTGCTGCGTTTGCAGAATCCGATCTGGAAGCAACCGGTGATTTCACGCAGATTGCTCAGGAAATACGCGAGGGCTCGACAGATACGCTGACTTTTCCTGGAAGTGAGCCTGAAGCGCCTGAGGCTGCAGGTACCCTGAAGGACGATCTGGGCGGATTTCTGGGTGGCGCCAAGGACAAAGCCGGTGCAGTAACTGGTGGTATTGGTGATGCAGCATCAGATCTGGGTGATAAAGCATCCGGCCTTGGTGATAAAGCAAGCCTTGCTGTCGGTGGTGCCGCGACAGGCCTTGCCGGTGTTGCCGGTGGAGCCGCAGCCATGGTTGGTCTGGGCAAATCAGATGATTCAAATGCCGATTCCGGCGATGGTTCAATAGAGTTCGATACGTCCATTGAAGCCACTGCACTCGACATCGAAGCGCAAAAACCGGGAGCTGCTCCATTGACCAATGTTTCATCCTCGGTAGCGGATGATCTGACACTGGATCTTGATCAATTGTCTGGCGATCTGGAAATGGACTCAGCTGAGTTGTCTGCAAATTCAGGGCTTGAAATGCCCGATTTGAATGCTGCAGATCTTACAGCAGATGATTCGCTTTCACTGGGTAACGCAGATGAAATGGACACCATGATGGATTTGGCCAAAGCCTATATCGATATGGGTGACAATGATTCTGCCAGCAGTGCGCTGGGTGAAATTGTGAAAAGCGGCAACCCTGAGCAACGTACAGAAGCTGAGACACTGCTGCGTAAAATTTCCTGATAAAGACTGCAAGCCAGGCAATCCGGAAAATTACCCGGATTGCCTGGCTTGCCCTGTTTTTCCAGCCTCTGCCTGCTATAAGTTTTTTCCCCTTCCTTAGTCTCCATCACCCCTGATTACCCTCGACGGTCTGCATGGCGACGTCCCCGGCGTTGTACGCACCACCTGCGTTACTCATCGTAGTACCATTGCGCCATTATGCGAATTGCGCTTGCGGTCGAATACAATGGCCATGGATATTGTGGCTGGCAACGCCAGCCTCACTGTTTATCAGTACAACAGGCTCTTGAAGAAGTTCTTTCCAGAATTGCTGATGCCCCTGTGACGGTGATTTGTGCCGGGCGCACCGATACCGGTGTGCATGCCCATGCACAGGTTGTTCACTTTGACTGTGAAGCCGAGCGGCCTGACAAAGCCTGGACATACGGTGCTAACAGCACGCTCGATCGACGAATTGCGGTGCATTGGGCAGGCTCTGTCGATGATCGATTCCATGCGCGTTTCTCAGCGTTGTCACGCAGTTACCGCTACCTGATACATAACCGTCCCACACGCCCCGGTGTTCACTCGGGCTTGCGCAGTTGGGTGAACCAGCCACTGGACCACGAACTCATGCAACAGGCGGCTGATTACCTGCTGGGCACACATGATTTCAGTAGTTTTCGTTCAGCGGACTGTCAGGCCAAGCAACCGGTAAGGACAGTGAAAGCACTGCACGTGAAGCGTTATGGAGACCAGATTATGGTGGAAATAACGGCCAATGGTTTTCTTCACAATATGGTGCGCATTATCGTGGGCAGCCTGGTCAAGGTAGGCAAGCGAGAGTGCCCGCCTGCCTGGTTGGGCGAACTGCTGCAATTGCGTGATCGACGACTGGCTGGTGCGACACTGGCTCCGGGTGGGCTGTACTTCCTGCAGCCCACCTATCCGGCAGAATTTGCAATTCCTGATTTTTCGACGCTTTGGCAATAAATACAGAGGCTTCGGGTGGTTCGCAGCGGTCACAGAGGTAAAAATTTCCGTGCCTGCCAACCGCCGCGCAGAGGCAATCTGGTAAAGTACAGCCAATGAATCCGGTAAGAATCAAGATTTGTGGAATTACCCGAAGCGAAGATGCTGCTCTGGCAGATGCCATGGCCGTAGATGCTATCGGATTCGTTTTTGTGCGTAAAAGTAAAAGGTTTGTGGAAATTACCGAAGCCGCTCGCATCAGCCGGGAAATCGGCCCTTTTATGCAATGTGTAGGGCTTTTTCTGGACGATGAATCTGCACTGGTTGAGCAGGCTATGGCTGAAATACCCGGTTTGTTGCCACAGTTTCATGGCCGCGAACCAGCATCGTTTTGCGATCAGTACAAAAGACCCTACATAAAGGCTATGGGAGTGGCCGAAGGCATGCCGGGTAGTGAAGAGCTGGCTGCATACAGCAATTGCGCCGGATTCCTGTTTGACAGTAACGCGCCGGGTGGTCTGGGTGGCACCGGGCACACCTTTGACTGGCAGCAACTGGCCAGCCGCGATAGTAAACATGGGGCCCGCCCGTTGATTCTTGCGGGCGGCCTGAATCCGGGCAACATCGCTGAGGCCATCAAACGGGTGCAGCCTTACGCTGTAGACGTTAGCACCGGTGTTGAAATGAGCCCCGGCATTAAAGACGCGGGTCTGGTGCGTGATTTCGTCACTCGTGCCCGCCAGGCAGCCGCTGCCATAACCTGATCTTAAGAATTAACTGGAGTCTTGCACACGTGAGCTGGTTTGAAAAACTAATTCCTTCCCGTATCGGAACAGGGACGCGTACACGTGGCAATGTGCCGGAAGGCTTGTGGGTTAAGTGTGAAGGATGCAGCACAGTACTCTATAGGGCGGAACTCGAGCGTGGCATAGAGGTTTGTGATAAATGTGGCGCACATATGCGTATGAATGCGCGTGCCCGAATTAACAACCTGTTAGACAAGGACGGCCGTGAGGAGCTGGATGCCTCTGTCGGGCCTGTTGACAGCCTCAAATTCAAAGATTCCAAACGCTATCGTGATCGTCTCAGTGCGGCAACGAAAGTGTCGGGCGAAAAAGACGCACTTATTGTAATGCGCGGTCGCATCAAGGGAATTGGTGTGGTGGTAGCTGTATTTGATTTTCGCTTTATGGGGGGGTCGATGGGTTCTGTTGTGGGCGAAAAATTTGTTCGCGCAGCAGAGTGTTGTCTTGAGAATTCATTGCCGCTGGTCTGCTTCAGTGCCAGTGGCGGTGCCCGTATGCAGGAAGCCTTGTACTCGCTACTGCAAATGGGTAAAACCAGTTCATCGCTGGCTCAGATGTCTTCGCGTGGATTGCCCTACGTCTCTGTCCTTACCGATCCGACTATGGGTGGTGTTTCAGCTTCACTTGCCATGCTGGGCGACATCATTATCGCCGAGCCGGGCGCGCGGATCGGTTTTGCCGGGCCGCGGGTTATTGAACAGACAGTGCGTGAGAAATTGCCGGAGGGATTCCAGAGTAGTGAGTTTCTACTAGAGCATGGTGCGATTGATATGATCGTGGATCGCCGCGAAATGCGCGACAGACTTGCATCGCTGCTTTCCATGATGTTGCACCGGGCGCAGCCACCAACGCTGAACGCTGATGCAGACGGGACTGATTCTGCAAACCATGAGATCGATGCCAGTGAATCTGACGAGGACAATAACAATCAAAACGATGAGCAAAAAGATAGTGCTGGCAAGGACGCGGACACGGATGACGGAGAACAGGCAATCGCGCAAGCAGAAAAGCCCAAGGCTGTGCTGAAAACCATCACCAAAAACAAAATAACCGAGAAGGCAAAATCATCGATTGCGAAGTCTGCAAAAGCCAAAAGTGCAGCCAAGCGCAAAGCAGAAGTTGTTGATGCCGACGCAGATGAGAATGCCGAGCCGAATAGCACTAGCTAATTCAACAAGGCAAGAAGAGTAATTAGTGGTGAGCGAAACCCCGCGCAGCCTTGAGCAGTGGCTGCAACGTCTTGAGCGGTTGCACCCGACTGAGATTGATCTCGGGCTTGAGAGAATCGCTGTGGTAGCAGAGCATGCGGATTTGCTGCATGGTTTGCCCCCGATCATTACCGTTGGTGGTACCAATGGCAAAGGCTCGGTAGTTGAATACCTTGTCAATTGTTTTGAAGCCGCCGGTCTCAGGACCGGTGCTTATACATCCCCCCATCTTCATCGCTTTAATGAACGTATCCGTGTTGCTTCCGTGGAAGTAGGCGATGACACGCTCGTTAAGGCGTTCGAGGTTATCGAACAGGCTCGCCTTACAGCGAGTGAAGTGGCCCTGACTCTCACTTATTTTGAATTCAGCACACTGGCCGCTATGCATATATTTCGTGCCAGCAGGCTCGACGTTATTATTCTTGAAGTCGGTTTGGGAGGCAGGCTTGATGCTGCCAATCTTTGGGATACAAGTTGTGCGATTATCACCAGTATTGGTGTCGATCATGAAGAGTGGCTGGGTTCTGATCGAGAAGAGATTGCTGCAGAGAAAGTTGCCATCGCCAGAGCCGGTTGCCCGCTGGTAATTGGTGAGCGACAACGGCCATCGGCTTTGGATCATCATGCCGTTGACAACGATATTCCCTGTTACCGACTGGGTGTGGAGTTTGACGTGCAGTTGCATGACCATGGTTTTAGCTGGACCCGTGCGGCATCATTTGATGACCCCGTTCTTCCGACTGAGATTAAGTTGCCACTGCCGGGTTTGGCAGGCCCGCATCAGATCGACAATGCCGCAATAGCGGTCTGTGCGCTAAAGCTTTTGCCGCATTATTTATCCCTGCCAGAAATACCTTCTGAAGCCATTGCAACAGGCATACAGCGGGCTGCAATTGCCGGGCGCATGCAGGAGCTACGTATCCTTGGGAAAAGTGTGTTGCTCGATGTGGCGCACAATCCGGCGGCAGCACAGGTATTGGCAGACACCCTGGAGCAAAACTACCCTGACACCCATTGCGTTGCAGTGTTTGGCATCATGAAAGACAAGGACGTGGCCAGCGTGGTAGAGCACGTCGCGCCGTTTGTCAAGCAATGGTACTGCGCCGGTTTGGACATGCCACGTGCTTTGTTACCTGCGGATGCAGCATCAATGATCAAACTGCACTATCCTCGGATAGAGGTTCTGGAGTTTTCAAACGTTAAGGATGCGTTGCATGCGGCTTGCGACTCTGTCAATGCTGCGGTGGATAGCGCCGCTGCTGCTGATACGCGGCCAACCTACGTACTGGTATTCGGTTCATTTTTTACAGTGACCGATGCATTGCAAGCTTCACGGCAATTGCCAGATTAGTGGTCAGGGGGCTGTTGCACCCAGTGGCTGCCACCAGAGCTTCAACTGAACCTGCAATCAACAGCCTGTCGAGAATATCGTTTGGTCCTTATTCCAATCAAAGTGCCGGAGTCTGAAGCTAAAGAGTCAGTCAGCCCCGTCAATACACTAAAACGGCAATTGCTGGGTGCTGCTGTGTTGCTGGCTTTGGCGGCGATATTGTTGCCCTTGTTGCTCGACGGCTCCGGTAGTGAGAGCCGTTTTCGCCGCGTGGAAAATGTGCGTGAGTATCCGCTGAAAATCATCGGTGCTGATGGCAAGCCGGAATCGCCGCAGGTTGCTCAATCAATCGCCGAGCCACCTGTGGCGGCTGCTGGCAATGCTGCCGACTTGCAAACGCCTACAGCTCCTGAATTACCCGCCGCGCCAAAGCCTCAAGCACCTGCTGTAACAAAGCTTGCACCGGTAGTTGATCTGAAAGCACTGGCAGCGGCCAAATTGGAAGAGTTGGCGGCAAAGCCTGCGGAGGTGACTGTTGATCCGCAGGCCAGAAGAACCAGCCCGAGTGCCGAGATAGATGCAGCACTGGCACAGCTTGGCGAAATACCAGCGGACTCGGGCACTGTCGGGCAAGCAGCTGCCAACACGACTGCGCTTGCCTCGGATGAATCCCTGGCTGTGTCGGCTTGGGTTGTGCAGGCAGGCAGTTTTGCAGACGAAGAAAATGCGATGCGACTACGTGACCAATTAAGAAATCGCGGGTTTCCTTCGTTTCTTTCCACTGCGGGTGATCGTGAACTTGTGCAGACCCTGCGCTATCGCGTGCAGGTAGGGCCATTGACTGATCGCCTTAACGTGCAACAGCGTCAGCGTGAAATCGAGAGAATAACTGGCCGTTCAACGCTTGTGCGAGAGTATCGCTGACTTTGGTGCGCTGACTTTGGTGCGCTGACTGCGATTCAAGTATTGAGCACACTAAAGCTATTCAGTGGCAGCCGCAAATAATTTTTAATAATGGAGTAACCCTACTGTGTCAATCGTAGATGCGATAATTATTATTGTACTGGTGGTTTCTATACTCGTCAGTTTTGTGCGTGGATTTTTTCGAGAGTTTATGTCTCTGGCTACCTGGGTTGTTGCGCTTTTGGTGACCCTGTTTCTGAGCCGCCAGTTTGCAACGCTACTACCCAAAGACACGATAGAAAGTGTCACAGCCAGGTTGTCCATCAGCGCGATCACGCTATTTATTGGTTGCCTTATGTTGGGTGGGCTGATTAATTATTTGTTCCAGCTAATCAATGCCAAGGGCGACATAGGGATTTTCAATCGTCTGGCTGGAATCGTATTCGGTCTGGGCCGGGGTGTGGTGATAGTCGCGATGGTCGTTTTGGGTGCACATCTGTTTCCGGGTATGCAGCAGGAAGTTTGGTGGCAGGAATCTCGATTGCTACCGAAATTTGACAGAGTGGCGGCGTCGATTCACAAGCAGTTACCGCTGGAACTGGCCGATCACTTTGATTTCGGCCTTAATGCGCGGCGCTCCGCCAGCCGCTGAATGATTTTCTCAAAGCGTTACGGCCCACTCTCGTTTTACAGTTTGCGGTCATTTTTAACGTATAATGAAGCCCGACAAGCTCCAGGTATGACATTTTCCCGGTGACAAGTCTGGCTTTTTACGCACTGATGCTTACTTTAAGACTGATGCTTACTTTAAGACTGATGCTCAGTGTCTTTTCATTTCTAACTGAATTTCCTCGACTAACGTGTGCGGAATTATAGGCATAGTAGGGCGCTCGGCTGTCAACAGCAGACTGTATGATGGCCTGACCTTGTTGCAGCATCGAGGACAGGATGCCGCCGGCATTGCCACCTGCGATAAAGACCGGCTTAGCAGTCGTAAGGATATAGGGCTGGTGCGTGACGTATTCTCGGAACAGGATATGTTGCTGTTGAAGGGTAATATGGGAGTCGCCCATTGTCGCTACCCGACAGCCGGTAGCAGTGATGCTGTTGAAGCCCAGCCTTTCTACGTCAATTCCCCTTATGGAATTGTGTTTGCCCACAATGGCAATCTGACCAATTCAGCTGAGCTGCAAAATGAACTGTTCGAAGCTGATTTACGTCACATAAATACCACCTCAGATTCTGAAGTTCTGCTGAATATTTTTGCCCATGAACTGCGTGGCAGGGTAAGTCGCAATTTGCTGAATGAGCACGATATTTTCGGCAGTGTGTCCTGTGTACACAAGCGTTGCCGGGGTGGTTATGCTGCCATTGGTATGATTGTCGGCCACGGGCTTTTTGCGTTTCGCGATCCTTTGGGAATACGCCCTCTGGTCATAGGCTTTCGTGAAACTGAATCCGGTAAAGAGTATGCTGTAGCCTCAGAAACAGTTGCCTTGACTGGACTCGGTTTTAGTATATTGCGAGATGTGGGTGCCGGGGAAGCGGTCTACATCACCATTGATGGCAAACTGCATTCAGCGCAGTGTGCGCAAGCACCATGCCTCTCACCCTGCATATTTGAATTTGTCTATCTGGCGCGGCCTGATTCCATCATTGACGATATTTCAGTTTATAAATCACGCCTGCGTATGGGTGAAAAACTCGCCGGAAAGATCAATCGCCTGTTACCTGATCACGATATCGATGTCGTTATTCCGATACCGGATACCAGTCGTACCAGTGCTTTGGAATTAGCATTTCACCTTGGCGTGAAGTATCGGGAAGGCTTTATAAAAAACCGGTATATAGGCCGTACTTTTATAATGCCTGGGCAGGAGATGCGGGAAAAATCCGTGCGCCAGAAGCTCAGCCCGATTCATTTGGAATTCAGCGGCAAGACGGTGTTGCTGGTTGATGATTCGATTGTCAGAGGAACGACCTCAGGGCAGATCGTGCAAATGGCACGTGATGCAGGAGCCGCCAAAGTTTATCTGGCCTCAGCTGCGCCTCCCGTGCGGTATCCGAATGTGTATGGTATTGATATGCCGGCTGCAGAGGAATTAATCGCAAACAACCGAAGCGTAGAGCAAATTCAGGAAATAATCGGGTGCGATTGGCTGGTCTATCAGGACATCGAAGATTTGCGCGAAGCTGTCAGTTTTGGCAATCGTTCAGTATCGAATTTTGAAGCCAGTTGTTTTACCGGAGAATACGCGACCGGCGATATAGGCACGGATTATCTGGAGGAATTGGCATCACGACGCAGTGATGATGCTAAAAAACTTGCAGACCTGGCCGGCGACACATAAGCCGGTCTATTGATCTGGACTCAATTCCGACCCAACTCCGAGTTAACCCAGACGCAAACCGGCACGCTGGAAGTCTTCTACGTCGATGCCAAATGAGCCGTCGCTAAGCGTAGTTTTGATCTGATAGACCGTACCGTCGTTATCCACGTCCATCTGTGACAGATCTACCACTCTTTGTGCTGATGCTTCCTTGTTGGCGTCAAGAATTAGTATAATTTTCGGACGTAGTTTGTCTTTGGTGTTAGTCAGTACGATACCGATCTCACCATTAACCATCTCAACGATACTGCCCGGTGGAAAGATACCCACTGCATCGATAAAGCGAATGACCAGGTCTTCATCGAATTGCGTGCCGCGATTTGCATACAGTTCCTGCAAGGCTTCGGACGGTGATAACGCCTTTCGGTAACTTTGTGAAGTGGTAATGACGTCATAGGCCTCGGCGATCGCTACCATCTTCGCGTACTTCGGAATTTTTTCTGCAGTCAGGCCGCGCGGATATCCTTTACCGTCGGGCCGTTCGTGGTGAGCATGTGCAACGTCTGCAGCACCGGACATAACACTTTTTGTGGAAACCAGAATATCCCGCCCGGCGCGGCAGTGCGATTTCATTTGTTCATGCTCTTCTGGCGTAAACTTGCCTTGTTTTTGCAACAGCTCTATCGGCAAACTGGTTTTACCAACATCGTGCAACATGGCACAAACACCTAAATCTTCAAGCTCCTTGGGTGTCATGTTCATTGACTTGCCCATAACGATGGTAAGTGCAGCTACGTTTAATGAGTGTTGCGCAGTACCTTCGTCTTTGGAGGATATTCTGGTGAGCCAGACTGAGGCATCGGGGTTTCTTAAAATGGTATCTACACAACCATCAACAGCCTGTTTGACTTTGCCGCCATCGATCTGTGCGCCCAGTCTTATTTCTTCGAACAGGGTGCTAACCGTCTTGTTAGCCATGCTGTGCATCTTTGCTGCTTCAGAATATTCTTCTTCAACAGAAACCAGGGCGTCCGATCTGGAGTTGCCGGCCGCAACGCCTGCTTTTTTCTCCTGGCCCGCACCCTTTCCTTTCAGTGACTGCTCATCGAAATCTACGTATACGTAGGTACATTCTTTTTGCAGTGCAAGAATCTCTTTACTGCTCTTGATGTCAAGCCCCTGAAACATGAAGCTTGATTCTTCCCAGGGCTTGTCCAGTTCAACCACAAACATACCCACGCGCAAATCGGCCACGGGCATTTTTACCCTGTGCCGGCGCTTGGTCTGGGTTCGCTGGCGCTCGCTGACCTTCTTTTTGCTGGTCTGGCGACGAACCGGTTCTTTATCGTTTGATGAGAACAGTTTCTTGAACATTAAAGTACATCATCGACCTGTTGAAGACAGGCACAAAGCAAATGAAGCTATAGATAATTGCTCCAACCTTGTAATGGAATCGGCTTGTATGGATGTTTCTTGATGCTAAGGAACAAGAAAGCGAGCACTTTGCTTATGATGCTAATACGCATTTGTTGCATAAAATCCTTCGGTCGACAGACTTCACAAAAACGACGCACAGCTGTGGGAATTATTGAGCATTTTTCACAGTCAGTGACTGCCGCAGGTAGCTGTCTTGCCCTAATTTCAATCTGCAAAGTGGCATTGCGAAAAAATTGTGCCAGCTTCACCGTATTCAACGACCGCGGCACATGATTCACGCTACTGGTGCTTGACGCAGGATCCTTGTCGCGTTAGTGTATTTGCAAGCGCCGATTTGATGAACAGCTTGCGAGGCGCGCGAAAAAAAGTATCGCTAAAGCGGCATCCTTTCATGCCCGAACCACCCAGGCCCGCCGGTTAGTTCCTGCAATGGCCGCGGCTCCTTTTTCGCGCCACTTCGTTTTTTTTTTGCTTGCCTGTTATTAGCCACCCGCTGCAATTAAAAGCATTTTTTTTGTTGCAGCGTAGGTTCTCAGCGTTTTGAAACCAGCCTGGCATTCGCTTTACTGCCCGCCAGATAAACATGAATTTGGTTTCCCGATCAAGAAACTATCGAGTAATAGAGGAGCATTAGCGTTGTCTGAAGACTTAAGCCCCAATGTGCAAACCGGCGTACAACCCGGCGCTGGTTTTGAAACCCTGGCCATTAGAGAAGGTATAGCGCGTTCGTCCTATGGCGAGCATTCCGAGCCGATTTTTGCGACTTCGAGCTTTGTTTTTGATTCTGCCAGCCATGCTGCTGCCTGTTTTTCCGGCGATGACGATGGTTATATCTATTCGCGTTTCAGCAACCCCAGTGTCGATTCCTTCGAGCGTCGACTGGCTGCCCTGGAAGGAGGGGCTGCTTGTGTTGCTACGGCGTCTGGTATGTCGGCAATATTGGCAACCGTCATGACTGTATTGCAGCAGGGCGATCACATTGTGGCATCACGTAGCATGTTTGGCTCAACAGTCACATTGTTTGAAAAACTGCTGCCCAAATTCGGTATTAAAACGACGTTTGTTAAAGTTGATAACTTGCAGCAGTGGCAGGACGCAGTTACTTCATCCACCCGTATGCTGTTTGTTGAGACACCCACTAATCCTCTGGCAGAACTCGCTGATATCAAGCAGCTAGCGGCCCTTGCTGACAGTATTGATATACCGCTGGTCGTTGATAACTGCTTTTGCACCCCGGCATTACAGCAACCGCTGCAGCTGGGTGCGCATATCGTCACACACTCTGCAACCAAATATCTGGACGGCCAGGGGCGTTGCGTTGGTGGAGCGGTGGTTTTGAGTGATGAGGCTCAACAGGATGACATGATCGCGTTCATGCGTAGCGCAGGGCCATCCATGAGCCCGTTCAATGCCTGGGTGTTTAACAAAGGGCTGGAAACCCTGTCCTTGAGAATGCACCAGCACTCACGTAATGCACTCAAGCTTGCCACCTGGCTTGAACAACGCAGTGGTGTTAATGCCGTGTACTATCCCGGTCTGGAAAATCACCCTCAGCATGAGCTGGCAAAAAGCCAGCAGCAAGGATTTGGTGGCGTAGTCAGCTTCGAGTTGGCCGATAAGGCGCTCGCATGGAAAACAATCGACAACACTAAATTGCTTTCCATAACCGCTAACCTTGGGGATGCGAAAACCACAATAACTCATCCAGCCAGCACAACACACGGCCGGATTTCTGCCGAAGCACGTCTTGATGCCGGGATAGCTGACGGTCTGATAAGAGTGGCTGTGGGGCTGGAATCGGTGGACGACGTTATCGCGGATCTTGACCAGGCGATTATGAATGCCTCCAACAGTTGATCTCTGCAGGAATCATTTATTGTGAAGCTACTGAATATTTTCAATGCTGCTATCGATGCTGTAGGGGGTACGGCTGCGGTTAGTCGTGAATTGTCCCAAAGGCAATTTACCAGCCCTGTATATTTGCTCGCCTTGGGCAAGGCTGCAAGCGAGATGACCGAAGGTGCAGTAGCTGTACTGGGTAACAATCTGAAAAAGGGTTTGGTGCTGACAAAATACGATCACTTGGGTAAGGTAGTGCGTTCACACTCGGCACTTGTATGCCATGAGTCTGCTCATCCCGTGCCCGATGCTGCATCCCTGCAAGCCGGTTCATTGCTCGTCGATTTTGTTTCCAGCGTACCAACCGATGCCTGTTTGCTAGTGCTGCTGTCTGGAGGCGCATCTTCTCTTGCCGAACAACTGCCTACCGGTATGACACTTGAAGACCTCTCGGCTGTCAGTGCCTTTTTACTGTCCAGTGGTCTGGATATCACTGCCATGAATAGTGTTCGTCGATCACTGTCATGCATCAAAGGGGGGCGTTTGGCTGACAGAGTCAGTGCCGAGCATGTGTTGCAGTTAGCCATCTCGGATGTGCCGGGCGATCGATGGCAGGATATCGGTTCCGGTCCGCTGGTTCTGTCTGACCCGGCAGCGGCGATGCCGGAGCTACCGGAATGGATAAAAGTGCTGCAACAGCAGGTGCCCGAAATGCCGGCTACAGAATCATCTTTCGCCCATATTGAGAGCAAGATTATCGCATCAGCGGATTTGGCCAAAAACGCCGCTTCAAGTTTTGCCGTTGCTGAAGGGATGACTGTGCATCCTGTTAGTGGTGACTTACACAACGATGTCGCAGTCAATGCCCGAAAGATAGCGAATACATTGCTGGCAGCTGAATCTTTACCCGGAATTTATATCTGGGCCGGGGAGTCAACGGTGAATTTGCCGGACAAGGCAGGGCGCGGTGGTCGTAACCAGCATCTGGCAGCACTCTTGGCTGAAAAAATGGCAGGTCATTCTGTTGAAATACTCTGCTGTGCCACCGATGGCACTGACGGCCCGACTGCTGATGCAGGTGGGTACATCACAGGCGAGACGGTTCAACAATCAAAAGAGGTGGGGCTGAGTATTGCAGACAGCATCGCCCGTGCAGATACCGGCAATATGCTTGAACAGTTGGGCGCGCTTGTCACTACCGGGCCAACGGGAACGAATGTCATGGACCTGGTAATTGCTAAAAAGTTGGCTGAATGACCGTCGCGCTCGTCATAGCCACAGAAAAACTGCCCGACTCTGATAAGGAACAAGTTCGAATAAAGGGCAGTTTCTGTGGGGACAGTCTTAAAGTTTTGAGTTTACTTGGAACGTTTTTTCAAACCTTACTGTGCAAGTTCGATTTCAGCACCTGCACGCAGTTCGTTTATTTTTTTTTGCAATTCCTGTGTTACCAGTGCATTTCTGATCTGAGGTTTCACTGCTTCAAAATCCGGCACCTGGCTCTGGCTATTGCGCTTTTCTTGTAGCAGGAGCACGTGCCAGCCGAAGTCGGTCTGAACCGGCTCGGAGGTGAAATCACCCGCTTCAAGCTCACCCAGCGCTACGGTCATGGTTTCAGGCAGTACACCAGGCTGAACCCAGCCAAGCTCACCGCCATTTTGGCCACCTGGATCAGTCGACATGGTTTTGGCCAACTCTGCAAAATCTTCACCTTTCTCAAGCTTGGCAATAATCTCTTTGGCATCTTCTTCACTAGCCGACATGATCTGGCTGGCGTTGTATTCTTCGGTGGGAACGGCCGCTACCTGTTTGTCATATTCGGCTCGCAGCTGCTCTTCCGGCAGGTCAAGTTCTTCTGACAATTTCCCCATATAGGCATTCGCCAGTACCTGCAATCGTTGCAATTCCAGCACGCTGCGGATTTCGTCAGATTCGTGCAAGCCTTCTTCGGTTGCGAGCTGCGACAACAAATTCAAATTCACCAGCTCTTCAATGATCTGCTCTTTGGCAGGTGCTTGTTCGCGACCTTGTAGCTGTCGTTGCACAGCAGCGAGGGTTGATTCGTGGACAGGCTCACCGTTTACGGTGGCTACAACACCTTCGTCAAGCGCCAGTGCCGAATTCAGCGTTAACAGGCTGCTGGTTGCGATCAGCGATGCTGCAATCTGCAACAATGTGCTGCGGCGTGGTCGTGTGTTAACGGGTGTGCTAGCAAATGCCATGGTTTGTAAACTCTCCTGGTTGGCGTTGGTTGAGGGTGTACCATCAAACAAACGCAATTGTTGTGCAATAACAGATTTTTACGGTAACAGTACAGTAACGGGCCAAACTCTGGCAATTTATTACATGCTCTTGGCACGAAAAGGCTGAGTCAGCACTATAATTAAGTACGCGATGTTTATCGAGTCACCGCGGCGCCGAGATCTGCAATGAGCCAGTTTTTTCAGATACACCCGGTTAATCCGCAAGCCCGGTTAATCCGCCGCGCGGTAGAGATCATAGAGTCTGGCGGCTTGATCGTGTATCCGACAGATTCCTGCTACGCATTTGGTTGCCAGATTGGAAACAAGCGGGCAATGGAGCGTATCGCGCAGATACGTAAAATCAATGACAAGCATAACTTTACGCTGTTGTGTCGCGATCTGTCTGATATTTCCATCTACGCTAAAGTCAATAACGCCGCTTATCGTGTGCTGAAATCCCTGACCCCGGGGCCTTACACCTTTGTCATGTTGGCAACCCGGGAGGTGCCGCGGCGTTTGCAGAACCCGAAACGTAAAACGATCGGCATCAGGATACCTGACAATGCAATATGCATGGCGTTGCTGGAGGAGCTGGGACAGCCC
Source organism: uncultured Granulosicoccaceae bacterium (assembly GCA_938005265.1). GTDB lineage: Bacteria > Pseudomonadota > Gammaproteobacteria > Granulosicoccales > Granulosicoccaceae > CALFCE01. The sequence continues at coordinate 1,192 of CALLOA010000049.1, read as the reverse complement.
TTGATGAGCAGTACCCTGATCCTGGCCGATGAGGTCCTGCCGGAGACTGATCCGGACGAAATTCGTGAAAAACTGGAGCGGCTCGTTGATCTGGTTGTGGATGGCGGCAATTGTGGCTTTGAGCCCACTTCAGTGCTGCAATTCGACGAGCTTGGCGAAATTTCTGTTACACGCACCGGAAGAGGCGATGTTTCCTTTGCAGATCAATAGGTTTTCGAATCCTGCAGGCGGTATAATCGGGTCTTGGACACGCTAAGGCAACAATGACCCCAATCACCCAACCAAACGCTTCTGACGACGCTGCAGGCCAGCCTCACGAGGGTGTGTCGATGGAATCCGCAACTACTGACCCTGATAGCGGGTTGCCGTTAGCCGAAGACGATGGCACTAAACCGTTGGCTCTGGTTCGTGGTGTGCCGCTGGTGGAAATGCCGCAAGACCTCTACATTCCGCCCGATGCGCTGGAGGTTATTCTTGAAACCTTCCAAGGGCCCCTTGATCTTTTACTCTACCTGATCAAGCGCCAGAATCTGGATATTTTGAACATCCCGATTGCCAAAATTACCCAGCAGTACATGGAGTACATACGCCTGATGGAAATCATGCGGCTGGAGCTCGCTGCCGAGTATCTGCTGATGGCTGCGATGCTGGCAGAAATTAAATCACGCATGTTGTTGCCGCGGATGGAATCTGATGAAGAAGATGAAGACGATCCGCGTGCAGAACTGATTCGACGCCTGCAGGAGTATGAGCAGTTCAAGGAAGCCAGCGAAAATCTTGCCGAGTTACCCAGACTTGAAAGAGACTTGCACGTACTGAATGCTGAAGCACCGGTGATCGAGCGTGATATGCCGCTGCCGGATCTGACACTGAAAGAATTGCTGATGGCGTTCAAGGACGTGGCGCAACGCAACCATGCGATGCAGCATCACAATATTTCGCGTGAAGTTCTTACGGTACGCGAACGCATGACACAAATACTGTCAGTGATCAGAATCGGGGAATTTTGCGAATTTTCCACCTGCTTTCAACCGGAAGAGGGGCGGCAGGGTATCGTTGTAACCTTTCTGGCGATACTGGAGCTGTGCAAGGAGTCCAGCATTGATATTGTGCAGTCAGCTCCCTATGCACCGATTTACCTGAAACCCCGGGATGGCGTGCTGGCAGATGAATATGATGATCTTGCAGCTGA
>CALLOA010000048.1 GCA_938005265.1 uncultured Granulosicoccaceae bacterium | reverse complement strand
GGAGATATCAACCGTGCGATCAAGCCAACCAGTCTGTCCGGCATAACCGTCATCATCGACATCACCGCCCTCTTCTTCCACTGAGCGCAAGCCACCCGGTATACCCAGACATTCCGTATTCCCCTCAGTACCAACGATATTTACAGTGGTCAGTACCTCAGTTATTGAACCGTTCGGCCCCACCACAGAGATAACGGACGAGTCATCAAACAAACTGTCAACAAACTCCTGAAATTCTGCTGACACAAAATTGAATGCAAACGTTAAAGATGTAGCACCGGCGACTGGAATGATCGGGCCGATTTGCATGGCACTTGATGTATCACCGTTTGCGGCATTACCTGAAACAACCGCGTTAGAGGTAGTGAGGGCAGCAAAACTATCACCGTCAGGTGCTGAGAGACAGCCAAATGATCCGTTAAGGATCGCACCGTCACCATCAAATACAACACCTTCATCAAAGCTCTCAAAACTCAAGTTGTTGTCAAACGACTGTGTGTTGGGATCAATGGTGGTGATCGAATACTCAAAGTTGCCACCTGCATTTCCAAGCAATGGACCACCGCTGTCGTTAAGCACACCGACGCTACCACCCGTTATAGTGAGACTCACTGTCGAGCCCGGCTGATAAGGCTGGTCGGGCAGAAACGTAAGAATAGCCAGAGTGTTGGAGCTTTCGGTTATGGTTACAGTGCCGGGTATTTGCGCACCATTCTCAAAAACCCTGAAATTATTGAACAGGGAATCAAGGAATAGTTGATCGTCAAAAAACAATGTAATGGGCGTATCGATAGACGCAGGAATGGGGCTATCAATAACCGGTACCGTTTGTATGATGCGAATGGTTCCCGCATCGTCAAATTCCGCAATCGCGTCAACGGCTCCATTTTCCAGGTTGACATATTTATAACCGTCAACAATCAGCTCGAGAGCTTCAAGGCTTTCCACCTGACCATCACAGTTGCTGTCAATTCCACTCAGCGGATTTTCCGGAGCACCCGGAAAAATATTCTGATCACCCGGCCCGCAATCATCTAAATCATTAAAACCGTCATTGTCGTCATCATCATCACAAGCATCACCCTGCCCGTCACCATCAACATTGGACTGATCAGCGTTGGGTTGAATAGGGCAATTGTCCAATGAATCTTCAATGCCATCAGAATCCATATCTGCAATGACAGGTGTCATTTCATCAATAGCCACCTCACCACCATTGGTGTCGTCATCAACAGGTTGTGTAACTTCCGGGTCTGCTTCAGTCTCTGCTTCAGAGTCTGTTTCCGGATCTATCGGCGTGCCGTCGTCGTCATCAGTCTCTCCTTCGGTCCCAACCACATCGCCGACCTCGTCATCATCCATGAGGTCCATGGAGTCAGCCACGGTATCAGTATCGTCAACTGCGTTTATATCATCGTTATTAGTAACTTCAACCGGAGTCAGAGTAGTTTCTCCGGACCCATTGTCACCGTCGCCACCACAGGCAGCGACTGATGCCGACAAACTAATTGCCAGTAACCATCCTTTCTTCATGATTTATTTCCCCTCTTATTCGTTCTACTTTGCGTAGTGTATATGTGCTACGTAACTAGCCGTTTGTGCCGAAAAACCCTGAGCCGCCCGCTTCGAGATGACAGGGTAGCCAGATAATACAACTCGAACAACCGAGACCATAACATTTTCCGTTATATAATTGAAGGGAAATATTTCCCATTACCATTTCGGAGCTGAAGCACAGAAAGGCAGCTCGGCTAAAGGCGGCTAGAGACTACGGGGCTTACTGACGATGGGCGCCTTACCCAGGATGCGAAACCGCGACCGTGAAACGAAGAAAAACCCGTGTAAATGCTGTTTTATGATGCAGCTCTTTTTTTATGACGTAGCCACAAGTAATAAGCCAGCACAAAGGACAGCACCATCAACGCGGCACTGATAAGAATCTTTGATTGATCCGCCAGCCGGACCCCGTCGCCGGCAAGCGCGAATACCAACATCTGTGGCAAATAGCCGATTGCGGTACTGGGGAAAAAAAGTGCAGGCCGGATACTTGAAACTCCAGCACAAAGATTGGTTAAAAGGTTGGTGCCCAGGGGTTGTATACGTAATACGATGATTTTCAAAAAAGCATCATGCCTGACCAGCCGGTCCAGTACCTCGACTGTCCTGGCATGACGTTCAGCGATGTAGTTCCGCAGTAACTTTCTGGCCAGATAAAAAGCCAGCATGCAACCCAGCACCGCCGAACACAAGGAAATCAACACACCGGGCACAAGACCAAAAACGTAACCACATACAAAAGCGACAAGTTGCCGGGGCAAACCGGCGGCAGTAAACAATACTGCTCCGCTAAAGAACACTATCTTGAGCATCACCGACGCTTCAGACACTCTGATAGCAATGGCATCAGGGTCGATAACGTTCTCAGAAAACACAGCGAATGCAAGCAGCAGAATGAGAAGCAACAAAACCAATGCGGGAAACAGGAATCTCATGGGTTTGGTTTAGTCATGGTACCGGCTATGAATCGTATATCAGCTGAAGTATCTGGCGGGCCAGGAATCAGGCAAGCAGAAATTCAGGTAAGCAGACAAGAAGTGAACCTACTCAGTTAGTAACCCACGAATAGATATTCCTGCACAGCATTTTTATTACTGCGGTGTTGCGTTCCAAAGCTATATCGATGATCAATATCAATCACGTCAACTTCGGACTTATACCTTTTCATCAATGCCACGATTTCCTGCCGTGTCGGTTGCGAGTTTGAAGAATAGGAGACCATAATGATACTGTTTTGCATCTTTTTGAAAATCGCATCAAAAGCAGTTTCAACACCTGCGCGCGTGCTGAAGGGAGTCGGGTAGCTTTTGAATTTTTTTGTCTTGGTATGCCACTGCATTTCAACACCTTCCCAATTCCGGGCAATGCCCTCAACAAAATGATAACGGCGAACATATTCATTGTCTGAGAGCGGGCTGAAGTAAGGCGGATCAATGTATACCAGGTCAGCTTTATGATGGATCGACAGGGCATCCCCCATACGCGAGACACTTTGCTTGCCATTGTCAAATACAGCGCCGTTGACCAGTTCGACAGCATTGCGGATATGTTGTTCAAGGCTCAGCTTGAGATCTGCGCGCCCATCGTCATAACGCAGACCGGTGTATGTAAAAATCCCCCTGGCCCTTTTCTTCATGCAAGCTCGTATAAGTGCCGTTTTTGCAATGGCTCTACTTTCCGGGTGCTGTAGCTGCTTGATATTGGATCTCACCCTGTCAATCAGTTGATTATCTTCATCACTGAAATAAATATCTTTGAACGTATCAGCAACAAAGCTCGACACATTTTCTCCAGGCTCGAAAAGGCTCTCAATCTGGCTGGACGACAAAACGTGACTGCTGTTTTCAATCATGGCCTGCGCAAACAGCGCATTCATTGCCATGTAGTCATTGCAAACAACACGTTTACCCATGGTCTTGAAAAGATACCCGACCACACCCGTACCGGAAAACAGATCAATGGCTGAATCGAACTCAAACTGACTGGCAACGTCCCGAATATGCGGGATTATCTTTTCCTTCGACCCCATAAATCGCGTAGGTGGAAAATTATCCATCCGTGATTCGTCTGCAAGCGCATGTGCAGCTCCCGCTTTACCGAGCGCGGCTTTGGCGGATTTTCTTTTTGCTTTGCGACCCGCAGCGGAGCAGGTGGTGACAATCAAATCCTCTCCCCTGCGACCCTGAGCTTTTGCATTTATCTGTCGCTTGCTGGCTATCAGTTTTATCGAGTGTTGCTTGTATAAGTCATGGACCAGCGGGTGATTGGAGTTTGTCAGAACCACATGGCAGCCCATTTGCCCAAGCCGGGTCACTTCTTCAGCCAACTGGCGATGATCTTCTTCACCAAACTGCTCTTTCGTGTAACGCTTGAAATCGGAATATTTTGAAATGGGCATATAAGGCGGGTCCAGAAAAACAAAGTCCCCCTTGTTCGCGTGATTTTGCAGCACGTCTTTGTAGTCCGCCAATCTGATTTGGGCATTTTTCAGAGCCTGTGCTGCAGCATGGATAGCATCCTCAGGGCACAGGTTCGGATTTTTATAACGACCGTAGGGTACATTGAATTGCCCCTTTCGATTAACACGATAAAGACCGTTAAAGCAGGTTCTATTCAGGTAAAAAGTCCGTGCCGCTGCCTCAAAACGTTCCAGAGACTCAAAATGCCGGGCTCGCATTGCATAGAATTCTTCTTCTGTATTTTTGCCTTCCTTCAAAAGATCAATCAGTTTTTGCGGATTCTGCTGAACACACTGATAAAGATTTATCAGCTCGGGATTGGCATCAGCGATAATCGCCTGTTCAGGGCAGAGTGAAAAAAACAATGCCCCGCCACCAAAAAACGGCTCAATGTACTTTCCGTAACTTTTTGGAACCAGCGGGCGCAAATCCTTCAGCAGCTGCGATTTCCCACCAGCCCACTTCAATATCGGCTTAACCGGCAATCTACGCTCAATTGTTGAAACAGCTGTTTCCATTATTTAAACCGAAAGCACATACACCTGAGAACGAATACCCCCAGCCAGCATATTCCATCTAACAGCCATTAGACTATTTTTTTATCGGTCAGGCAGTAACTGACCGATACTAACAACTGGCGCTAATCTAGTTAAAATGGCGAAAGGCAGAGGAAAGCAAAGAACCAGAACTTAAATCTCTGCCGGGGTAAAAAACTACACACCTCAGAACGGAATTTTAACCGCTCATTCGGGTGAGTGTTTGAGCTTTTGAAGGTTGTTGCTTTTTAAATGGTGGGGCGTGCAGGATTCGAACCTGCGACCACCTGATTAAAAGTCAGATGCTCTACCAACTGAGCTAACGCCCCATCGAAGGGAAATAGCCTGTGCGTTTTCAGCCTGCGGTTGTCGTTAAGAAGACACCCGAACGCTTCGGCTTCGCACACGCTTTTTTCTTGAACAGGCCTGATGACCAATCAAGGAAGTGGGATGATACCGGAGTCCGTTGCAATTTGGAACCTTTCTGCGATGCCAGTCCGGCAACTGTCGCTACATTGCAAATGACGTGGCAACAAGCCATATCTCACCTACTGGATATTAGACTATGTCACCGGATTTGCCAGAAATTGCTGGTGTTAATTCTTGATGTATTGATGAAGAGTCGGATTGCCTGTGGGTCAGCCACTCAGAGCCCGCTGGCATCCATTTCGTTCAGGCGTTTACGGGCCAATACTGCTGCAGCGCGACCATCGTAATCCGATACCACAGTATTAAGCATTGATCTCGCATCACGAAATCGTGACTGCTCATAGAGTGCATAAGCTATCTTGAGTTTGGCATCCGGCACTTTCGGGCTGGATTTAAAGGATTCGATCAGCACATTGAAATTGACGATCGCGTCTTCAAAACTGCGTTTGGCATACATGGCCTCGCCCTGCCA
>CALLOA010000047.1 GCA_938005265.1 uncultured Granulosicoccaceae bacterium | reverse complement strand
GGAAACCATTTTTGGCCTTCTGGGGATAGGGCTGGCTGCATCGTCTGCTGCTGCAATCAACCATGTGATCGACCAGCGTACAGATGCGATCATGAAGCGCACAGAGAACCGGCCCATTCCACAGGGGCAACTCACCACACGCGACTGTCTTGTGTTTGCCGGTCTGATCGGCGCGCTTGCCATGGCAATACTGGTTTTGCTGGTTAATGTGCTTACAGCGGTACTGACGTTTCTGTCACTTATCGGTTACGCGATTGTCTATACCGTTTATCTGAAGCGTGCGACACCGCAAAACATTGTAATAGGCGGAGCTGCTGGCGCCATGCCACCCGTGCTTGGCTGGACATCGATTACCAATGAGGTGACGGCGGAACCATTGCTGCTTTTTCTGATTGTTTTTATCTGGACACCTCCGCACTTCTGGTCTTTGGCGATTCACCGACGTGATGACTACGCCAAGGTAGATATTCCGATGTTGCCTGTGACTCACGGTGTGCCATTTACACGGATACAGATAATCCTTTACACCGTGTTGCTATTGATTGTCACCATCTTTCCATGGCTGATCGGAATGAGTGGCTTGGTTTATCTGGTTGGTGCCGTCATCCTGGGGCTGATGTTCTTGTATCACACCATTCGTATGTTCGACACACGTCTCGAGAAACAACCGATTAAAACATTCGTGTTCTCTATCCAGTACCTGATGTGGTTGTTTATTTTTATGCTGGTGGATCACTACCTGCCGGTGCTTATCAGCCTGACTACCTGATAGTCTGCTTTCCCGTGATGTTTTAGCAACTTCTGCGGTGCAACTGCTGTCAGCGTTATAGTTCGAGTTTTTTACCTATCGCGACATTACGGTAGATATCGTCATCGGCTGGTTCGTCAATGTCGCTTTGATTTAGCTCGCCACTGGCTGCGCGACCCAGCTCGGCCGCATTGCCTTCATCTGTATCGATATGCATTTCCAGCTTGTAGCTTTCCTTAACCCGAATCAGCACATCACCGAATATCAGATCACGATCGCCTCCGACAATGGCGATTGAGACTTCGTCCTTGTCCTGAACGCCATAGAGTGCGGCATCATCCGGATGCATATGAATGTGTCTGCGCGCACAGATCAGTCCTTCAGTTAAATTGACTATACCTGCCGGGCCTTCCAGAGTAATCGGTGCAGAACCACTGACCTGTCCCGAATTCCTGACGGGCGCATCGACACCGAGGCGAAATTCATCGGTACGCGCAATTTCTACCTGATCAACATTGCGTAACGGCCCTAGTAACCTGACACCTTCGAGCTTATTGCGTGGCCCTATCAACGTGACCTTTTCTTCGCAGGCATATTGTCCGGGTTGTGAAAGGTCTTTTAATGGTGTGGGTTCGGCATCTTCACCAAACAGTGCGGCAAACGTTTCGGCTGTCAGGTGACAGTGGCGTGCGCTTACTGCGATCGGGATTGGTGGCAACTCAATTTCATCAATGGCCGAAGCTGCCACGGCTGATTTTTTCTGCGCCGCTGCTACCTTTTGCGTTTCCCTGGCTATCATCAGCTCTTCATTGGTTTTAACCACGATGACATCGACTCGCGAGTTCGGCGTACTGATAACGGCGAACTGGTTATCAGCCTGGATACTGGCGTCAAGATTTTTATCTTCATCGATCATGACGCCCATAAATTCCAGACGTTGCAGAATGCGTGCACGCATGCTGGCACTATTCTCGCCAATGCCACCGGTGAAGACCAAGGCATCGACACCACCCATGGTTGCTGCATAGGCACCGATATACTTTCGCGCGCGATGAGCAAAAACATTTATCGCCAGTCGCGCCTGTTTGTTGCCGTCTGCTGCAGCTGTTTCCAGCTCACGCAAGTCATTGCTGATACCCGACAATCCAGCCAGTCCGCTTTTACGGTTCAGCATATTATCCAGTGACTCTACATCGAATTCGCCCGTACGCAGCAGATTCATAAGCACGCCGGCGTCAACGTCCCCAGAGCGCGTGCCCATGACAAGGCCCTCAAGTGGCGTATTCCCCATGCTGGTTTCGGTAGAACAACCAAATTCGACCGCGCTGGCACTGGCGCCATTACCCAGGTGCAGAGTGATCAGGCGCAACTCATCCATAGGGCGTTGCAGAAAACCAGCGGCTACTCCTGCCGCATACTGATGCGAAATGCCGTGAAATCCGAATCGCCTTATGTTGTGTTTTTCAGCGATAGTGTGGTCGATCGCATAGGTATAAGCGCGGCGTGGCATACGTGAATGAAAAGAGGTGTCAAATACCGCTACATGAGGGACATCAGGCCAGGCTTTCTGCGCCGCGCGTATGGCAGCCAGGCTATAGGGGTTATGCATGGGGGCAGCTGGAATGAATTCTTCGATTGCTGCCAGCACCTCATCATTGATAAGGTTAGCCTGGTGAAATCTGTCGCCGCCGTGTACCACTCTGTGCCCGATGCCGGTAATTTCGTAGGCGCGACATTTTTCCAGAATACTGGTGACCGCTTCGCCATGTGACTCGCCAGTGTCAGGGTTTACTACCAAACGTTCATGTTTGCCTGAAGTAATCAGGGCCTCTTTGTTGTCAAATACTGCGTACTTGAGGCTGGAAGAACCACAATTTATTACCAGAGTAGCCATAATCAGGCCCGTATTTTGTTGCGTAAAAGAGAATTGGAAGCTGTGCGCTCCAGCTTATATTGCTTTGCCTGGCAAGCGCCACTTCTCAGGTAAGTGTAGACGTATTGGTCAAATCACCAAAATTCGGGTTGAAACCCGCTGAGCACCAAGAGTTAAAATCACGTGAATCGAATAGCCGGTGATAGTACGGGAATCAAATTGCCGAGCCACTATTCGGCCAGCCCCTGCGGCCATGGTAGAAATATCTGGTGGATGGCCATGAGGCGATTCTTCAAACGCTTTTCCAAACTACTGCTGGCTTTGCTTCTACCTGCCGTTCTGCTCGCTGCCTGTACCAACAGCCGTCTGGTGTTGCGTCCTCTTTACAATTCTCTGGACGACAGGATCCAGAAGACGGCGTTGAACTATACGGACTTCAGCGAACAGCAAACAGCTGACATCAAAGCACTCGTAGATCATTTTCATGTCTGGCACCGGCAAACACAGTTGTCGCATTATGCGGCTCTGGCTGGCACTGTTGCTGATCGTTTGTCTCTGGATGAGCCGATAACGGCCGAGTCAGTTGCATTCTGGTCGGCGTCGTTACGCGAGTACGCTGATACAGTCGGGCGCTGTAATCCGCTCTATCGGTCTCACGACATTATTGCCAGCCTTGATGATCAACAGGTTGCTGATTTGCAGAAAAATCGTGAAGAAATACTGTTTTCGAGACAGGCTGACGATTCTGTAGATTTTGAAGGTGGCAGTGCTGGAGAGTCGCTTGAAGATGAAGAGGATCCTGTGGTGTCGCGCCAAAAGCGACAAGCCCAAACTGCTAGCCGTATTCGCCGGTATATTGAACTGGCCGGGTTGGACGTTACGGAAAGTCAGTTCAACGACTACAAAAAGACGTTGAGTGAACGCAAGTACCCGGAAACACGATTCCGTAATGTGCTGCAGGAATGGGATCAACGATTTTTCAAGTTGCTGGATCGCAGGAACGAAGGCGATTGGCCCGATGTACTGCGCGAGTATATTGACGCCAGGCGCAGCGCTTTCAGTGCACGGCGCGACGACGTTCGTGCACACAATACAATGCTCTGGGAGGCATATGCTGTACGCACTTTTAATGGTCTGAGTCCGGAACAGCGTAGATTTGTCGGTAATTGGCTAGCCAAACTATCAGTAACCTTATCCTCTCTTGCTGCTGATACGCCGTCGTATAAAGCGGCAGGTGCAGCTGACTATAAGTGCACTGGCGTAAAAATTCTCGGTTAGATTTTGTTCGCCCGGTTGTTTGTTACGCTAAACTGGAACAACTTGCCCGCCCCCCTGATGAGCCACCGGGTCAGTATGGAAACCTGCCGCTGGTGAAATCCCGAGTCATCGCAGCGTATCTTCTGGGTATGCTATTTTTTCTTTATGCCTTCGTTCAACGCGTGGCTCCCAGTGTTATGACTGGCGAACTAATGCGTGACCTGGCCGTGGGCGCAACAAGTCTTGGTGTGCTGTCCAGTGCCTATTTCTATACCTATGCTCTGTTGCAATTGCCTATAGGTTTGTTGACCGACCGCTTCGGCCCGCGGCGCTTGATGAGTGTGGCGGCTCTGGTTTGTGCGGCAGCGTCGCTGGGGTTTGCTTACAGTGATACGCTTTGGTCGGCGAGTTTCTATCGTGCGTGGATAGGTGCCGGTGTGGCCTTCGCTTTTGTCGGAACTCTTGCGATCCTGGTCGAGTGGTTCCCGACGCGGCGTTTTGCATTTTACGCGGGCTTTCTTCAGAGCATGGGGATGTTTGGTGCACTTGCCGGGCAAACACCATTACGCTGGTTTATCGAGAATCATGGTTGGCGTACTGTGTTTGTCGGTCTTGCCATCCTGGCAGCAGCACTTGCGTTCGCTCTATATCGGGTTGTGCCACGTCGGCCTGTTTCCCCTGAAAGTGTGAAATCACCGACTGGTAACGTGTCGTTCACTCACAGTCTGATGGAAGTGATTCGCAATCCGCAAAGTTGGGTTTGTGCATTTTTTGGTTTTGGTATGGCTGCTCCGATGCTGGCTTTTGCCGGTCTATGGGCGATACCCTGGCTAATCAACACGCGCGGCTGGAGTGATGCGCAGGCGGCAGCCATGGTGGCATGGTTGTTTATCGGCTGGGCAATAACAGCGCCATTAGCCGGGTGGTTGTCCGACAAATTGGCAAGACGTAAACCGGTGATGATTGCCGGTGCTGTGATGGCGCTGTCTGGCATGGTGCTGCTGGTCTATGTCGGAGGCTGGTTGACGTGGCAGCTGGCGACGCTTTTTTTTATAACTGGCTGTGGTGGATCAACAATGATTGTTTTGTTCGGTTCAGTGCGTGAACTGAACCGGCCTTCCAATAACGCTGCGGCGATGGGTTTTTGCAATATGTTCGTAGTCGGGTCGGGTGGCATCATGCAGTTTCTACTGGGTTGGTTGCTTGATAGCAGCTCGGCAAACCCGATTCTGCCCGGTTCGATTGCGCAGATCTACGACGCGTCTGATTTCCGTTTCGCATTCAATGCAATACTGGTGACTAGTGTATTAGCTCTGCTTGCGGCGCTATTAATCAGGGAAACCCATTGCAGGCAACAGGTTAACTAAGCGGGAGACTTTCTATGAGCTTGGGAATTTCCGCCAAAACCGCATTGATTAGCGGCGGAAGCAGAGGCATCGGCCGGTCGGTCGCATTGGCATTGGCGAACAACGGGGTCGACGTTGCGATCTGTGGGCGCAATCAGGATTCGCTGGATACAACGGCAAATGAAATACGAGCGACCGGTGTGCAATGCTGGCCAATCCAGGCCGATGTGAGCCGTGTAGAAGATATTGAGCAATTGATGAACAGCGTGGCGGATAATTGCGGCGGGCTCGACATCCTGGTCAACAATGCGGTGACTTCCAATAGTGCGCGGTTTGATGAACTCAGCGATGATGAATTCCGCTACCACATTGATGTGAAACTGATGGCCTACATTCGTCTGGCGCGACTGGCATTGCCAATGATGCAGCGAAGTACGGCAGGCAGAATCGTCAATGTAGGCGGGATGACAGCACGGATAGTTGCACCGTTGCGTATGACCAATGGTGTGGTTAATGCCGGCGTTGCCAATTTTACCAAGCAATTTTCTGGCTATGCAGCCGGGTCAGGAGTCACTGTCAACTGTGTGCATCCCGGTTATACAGCGACTGAAAGAGTACAACAGATATTTGAACGTGAAGCACACGATGGCAATGACACAATTGATGAAGTTATCGCCAGACGTACAGCTGATATACCGTTAGGTAAACTGGTTCAACCCGATGATATTGCAGCTGCCGTATTGTTTTTTTGTTCTGTACAAGCCGCCATGATTACCGGTCAATGCCTTGCTGTAGATGGTGGATCCGGTACGGCTATCGCGTACTAGGCACTCACAAAAAAAGATCCGGGCATCTGTGTGATGTCCGGAGCTCTTGGTCCAAAGTTGGTGTGCGGAACTTACTGTATTCTTTCGATCAGGAAACTTCCTACTATCGGTAAGCCGTTAACGAAGGGTGCTTCGGCCGGGTCGCTGGTCAAGCGACTGATTGTGGCTCTTGGTTGTGTATCCAGATCATCAGATGTGTAACCTTCGCCACTGTCGGTTCCGGAATCGTAGGCAGCGAGATCAATTGTCATAGATTCGACGAAGTCAGAACCATCGAACAAGGCAAGGTCATGGACCCCGACAAACCAGTCCGGGCTCGGTGCAATCATTGTTGTCACCGAAATAAGCGGGTGCTGATTGCTGACTTCAAACTCAATTGATACGGTACCCGGACTTTCAGGCACACCACCTCCTGCTATTTGCTGCAGTGCAGTCCCGTTGGCAACTGCGATACCAATCTCGGCAAGCAAGGTTGTTCCATTACCTGTTTCGGCCATCACTTCAATTCCGGGCGATGCAAACCTGCCCGGAGCCCAGACTTCAAGCTGATCGTTATGCACAGCGCCCACCAGACCGGAAAAGTGAGGGTTGCCTGGTAGATTCAATGGATGGGTCTCAGCGCTCCAGGTCGCATTAAATGTCAGACGGTACGTCGCACTGACCGTTGTTGCTGGTTCAGGCTCAGGTTCAGGTGCAGGTGCAGGTGCAGGTGCAGGTGCAGGTGCAGGTGCAGGTGCAGGTGCAGGTGCAGGTGCAGGTGCAGGTGCAGGTGCAGGTGCAGGTGCTGGTGCAGGTGCTGGTGCAGGTTCAGG
>CALLOA010000046.1 GCA_938005265.1 uncultured Granulosicoccaceae bacterium | reverse complement strand
CAACAGGCATTGGTCGACAAAGGCTATGACCTTGATTTAACACCGGGACTGTTAAGTAGTGATACCTTCAAAGCTATCGAAGCTTTCCAGCAGGATGAAAATCTTCCACAAGGCGGCCTGACCATGGCAACACTGGAAGCTTTGGGTATTGAAAGATAGGTGCGAAAAAGACAAGCTTTTAACAAAGGCGTTGATACAGCATAGTTAATCAACTATTGTCATCAAGTACCGGGGGCAACAAAGCCCCCGGTCAAGTCATTTACCGCAAGGGCAAGTTAATCACGTTTTTTGTTTTCTCGTTCGCGCTCGGTCAGTGCGACACTATTTCGCAAATAGACCGGTAATGCCGAGGCAGCCTCAACTACATCACCCTGCAGGACACGAGGCAATGCCAGTAAAGCCACATCCAGCGCTTGCGGATATATATCACTAACAGGCTGCAGACCTGCCAGGCAGGAAACCTGGTTTACAACAACGCCTGACTCGTTCGACGGCAGTAGTAAATTTGCACCATCTCCCGCGACTTCACAGTAAGCTGCAAAACTGCCACTGACTTCTCCCTCAGAAAGGATCTTCAGTAGATCTTCTACCGATCCTACTTGCTCATCAGCAGTCTCGGCACAAGCACCGCTTGCAGTGGTTTCAAAGAATCCCCAGTAAATTTCAGACATTCTTGCATCGAGACAGGCAATACAGTGCGAAACAGATGCCACGCGGTAGCGTTGATGTGCCAGAGACGCTAGTGTCGAGACGCCAACGACCGGCAGATCCAGACCCAGGGAAATCCCTTGTGCCGCTGCAGCCGCAATACGTAAGCCCGTAAACGAACCGGGGCCACGGCCAAAAGCCACAGCATCCAGCTGAGTTTTCGATAAACCGGCTTGCGCGAGCAGTTTTTCAACCATTGGCAGCAATAACGCCGCATGTTTTTGTGGCGCAGACTCATCCAGCTGCAATCGCTCATCACCATGCAACAAGGCAACTGAACAATGCGTGGTGGCTGTCTCAAGCGCGAGCAGATTCATGTAGGCAGCCTCTTTTGTGCAAGTTGCTCTGGTAAAACATCAACTACCAGCCAATGGTGTTGCTACGGTGCAGGTTTGGTCATCGAAAAAGTTGGTAACCTCATCGATATCAACGGCCAGCGGTATGGGAGGCAGACTATCAACGAAAACTTGCCCATAAGGTTTGGTTCTGATGCGCGGATCGCACAACACCAGAACACCACGGTCAGAGACATCTCTGATCAAACGCCCCACCCCCTGTTTCAGGCTTATTGCAGCCTGTGGTATCTGGAATTCGAAAAACGGATTGCCACCTTCGCTGCGCATATTTTCTATGCGCGCAGCCAACAGGGGATCACCAGGCGATCCAAAAGGCAGTTTATCGATCACCACACAGGAAAGCTGACTTCCACGCACGTCCACCCCTTCCCAGAAACTGCTGGTACCCAGAAGAATGGCTCGATCAACTGACTGGAAGGCTTCCACCAACTCACGCTTTGGCATGCTGCCTTGACTGAAAATTGCGAAATTGCCGTTTTGCTCAAAGTATTCCCGAGCTATGTTGAGCGCCCTGTGACTGGTAAACAACAAGAAGGCCCTGCCCTGGCTGGCCTCCAGAACCGGCAACACCCCTTCAAGCAGGGCGTGCGTGTAATTTGGTGAGGAGGGTTCTGGCAAACCGGGAGGCTGGTACAGCAGCGCGTTGTTACGATAGTCAAAGGGGCTATCCACTTGCAACTCATCACATTCATCAATACCCAGGCGTGCTCGAAAATGACTGAAATCGCCACCTACTGCGAGCGTTGCCGAGGTAAATATCCACGCTGCCTGCAACTCATTCATTGCCTGACTGAATTGCACATCAACCTTGATCGGCGTGCAATTCAATGAAAATCCGCGCTGGCTGGTTTCATACCAGTAGATGTAACCTTTGGCATGCTGCGTTGTTTCAGAAGCCGCTAGCCCCGGCTCTGCTTCGTCTGTATTAGCCGGGTAGTTAACGAATCGCCTCAATAAAAGCAGCAGCTGCTCACTGCGACGGTAACAATTATCCAGACCCTTGCCGCGACCCTCGGCCAGGCGCAAATTATCTGTTAGAACTGAAAGAGCACGCTCCAGGCGCTCCAGCTCGTGCTCAAGGCGAATGTCATCGCGAGCACTTATCCAGGTATCACGTTTCGGCTCCACGCCAAATACCAGTCGAAAGTGTCGCATGGCATCCGTCAGGCGGTCACAGGAGTCGCGTAGTTCAGCCATGTCAGGAGCATCCTGCAACTGCTCCTCTATGGTGTCTCGTGCCAGCTCCTGTAACTGCCGGCTGGTAAGTTTTTTTCCAAAAAAACTGGCAGCGATATCCGGTAATTGGTGGGCCTCATCAATAATAAAAGCTTTAGCACTTGGCAAAAGCTCGCCAAAGCCTTCCTCTTTCAAGGCAAGATCAGCACAAAGCAAATGATGATTGACAACAACAATATCACTGGACTGCGCTCGTTGCCGCGCTTTGAAAATAAAGCAATCCTGTAATTCATCCGCATCATGCTGGGAGCAGAATTCAGCATTCGAGGTAACATAGTTCCAGACCATCGCGTCTTCCGGAATACCCATAACTCCGGTGATGTCACCATCGCTGGTCTGTCGGGCCCACTCACTGATTACCTGTAGCTGTTGCTGATATTTACGTTCACGCAACGCCGGGTTACGCATCGCCTTGACCAGCCTGTGACGGCAAAGATAATTTGCCCGCCCCTTAAGCAGACAGGCGCGTGGCTGTCTGTCGAGGCCGTTTCCGGCAAGTACCCTGGAAATTACTGGCAGATCAGTCTGGAACAACTGATCCTGCAAATGCTTGGTGCCAGTTGAAATAATGACACGCTCACCACTAAGTAAAGCGGGTAGTAGATAAGCGAAGGTTTTACCAGTACCAGTACCGGCTTCACCGATGAGTGTTGCATGATTTTTAAGCGCTACAGACACTGCAGACGCAAGGTGCTCCTGCTCGCGGCGGCGCGCGAAACCGCTAACTTCTGTGGCTATCAAGCCACCGTCACCAAAGTACTGGTCTAGATTATCTGACATTGTCACTGGCTATTCCCAAACCCGCCAGGAATGTCAGGCAGGACAAGTCGTGAGAATAACAGTTTTGCTTACAGACGAGAACCGCTGCCGACCTAAGCGGAGTGCCGAATTGAATCGCGATGACCTGCGGCGACGGTTTGTTTCTTCAGGCGTGCTAATTCCGGAACTGTTGCACCATACGATGGGCGGTCCGAACACCCAGAAGATCGCCACGCACATCGCGGGAGTACTCGATAATCATCCAGTTACGCAGCATCAGGGAACGATTCGCCTGTGCCAGACTATTTGAGCGTACCGCGTAGCTTTCCGCCAATGCCGGTTGCCCCATTTCCAGCTGCAACTCGGCTGCACGACTCAACAGTACACCGTCTGTCGGCTCGGCTTCAATTGCCTGCAAAATGAAGCGGGAAGCTTCAAAATTGTCACCTGATCGCCTTGCACGTTCAGCTTCAGCCCATAGCTGTGCCACACGGGCATTACTGGTGTCATGACGAATAGTATTGTCTGAAGCCTGTCCTGCGCTATCGACCGTTTCACGCAACACGGGCGCCGTCGCCGGTTCAGGTGAAGTGACACTTTTCAGCGATGTACAGCCACCACCCAACACAGCAGCAGCCAACAGCAGACATAGCAGCGTTCCTGCTCTTTTGTTGTCGCGCATAGGCTGAACCGAACCCATTGCAGCTCTACCTTCCTGAGTTGACAGTTTTTCCTCCACCACGCGTTCCACCGGACAATTGTTTGCAAGCTTAATGTGCAATTTGATAATTCTCTGGGCTGATTGTTACACCGGCAGCGCTATCGCATCACCGATCGATCTGGGTTACAGGCCCCGACAAAAAACCCTACCACTATTTAAGATAGCCCATCGGATGGGTCTTGCCGGTATTTTTTTATTTACAGCGTTATCTGTGAACGCCAGCTAGAACTGATGATTAAGCACACACAGCTGAAACTTTGTACCGAATGATAAACAGCTCTGACAGATACAGAGCCGATTTATCCGTTAGCCTTTCGCTCCAGTAATACTAGCTCTATACGCCGGTTAGCCATACGCCCTTGCTCTGTAGCGTTGGCTTTGCGTGGTCGGCTCTCACCGTAACCGTATGGTTTTAACCGATGGGGCTCTACACCTGCAACAACCAGATACTCGACGACCTGCATGACCCGCCGCTTTGATAATTCGAGATTTTTAACCGCTTTACCGCGGTTGTCAGTATGAGCATGCACGCCGATCACCGTATCAGGATGCTGTTTCATACCTCTTACCAATTCATCCAGCGATCGCCTTGCTGCAGGGCTCAAGGCGGCCACATTGGTATCGAAAGTCACATCCTCAAGTACCCCGTGAAACAAGTTGCAACCATGACGGTTGACCACAACTTCATGCAAAGTCTCCAGGCATTTGTCATAGGCATCTGCGACACCATCCTGATCGGCATCAAACCAGCGTTTCTGGTATTCGGCAACACCACAACCTACCAGTAGCAACAAAGAGAAGAAAAGCAATGACAGCCTGACTGTCATTGCTGGACGCTGTTTAGTACCAATCTGAAGGTCGTTGGTCATAGTGTGCGGAATTCTATACGACGGTTCAGACTACGCCCGTCTTCACTGGCATTCGAGGCAACTGGCTGACTTTCACCAAAAGCCTGTGCCTCAATCCTGTCTTTACCAACACCGCGAGTAACCAGATAACGAGCCACCGCAACCGCTCTCTGTTTTGCCAGACGAAGATTTCCCGCAGCACTGCCCTGATTATCGGTATGTGCTTGCACAGCAATACGAATTTGTGGGTGCAGCAATAGCCTGGCAGCAGCATTATCCAAAATCTCGCGCCCGGCCGACCCGATATCCGCACTACCTGAGGCAAACACCAACCCTTCGACACGACCTTCGAACAATGCACAACCATTTGCATTAACCGGGCTGCCATAGCGAGTCTGGGCGCAAGCATCGTTTGCATCAGCAACACCATCGTTGTCCTGGTCCTGATAGGCAGGTTGGTTAGCCAGCTCAGTAAATGAGCCATATACCGTATCACTACTGGCGATGGCAGCAGCGGGCAACCCGGGATCATAGCTATCAGAGCTTGCCAGTTCATCCTCAGCGGAAGGCAAGTCAAGAGTAGCGCCTACTGTTTCAAGCCGCGGACTACGCGAGCGACCAAAACGGTAGAGAATAGCGATTCTTGCGGCAACAGCATCCTGATCAAAACCATCAACCTGAAATCTGGCAGCCAAGCCGCGACCGGTACCATATTCCATGCCGGCAGTCAGTAAAACGTGCGCCTGTTCGAGCTGACGAATAGGTACATCGCTGCTGGTTTCAAGATAGCCGATGCCCGCACCTCCAAACAACGAAAATCCACGCCGCGATATCAAACCTGATGCGTCCTGGAAGCTGTAAAAATAGGCAAGTGCCGAGACCCCGGCGGCAATGTAGTCAACGTCAGCTGGACCAACCCCACCAATCCCGGGTTGTGATACCGACGCCGAACCCAGTCCCGAATAATAGCCTTCGATTGACCAGCGCGGAGAAAAATCCCAGCCCAGAAAAGCACTACCGACACGACCGTCAGAGTCATCCAGTTCAAAAACTGAATTGTCGGTGTTTGGTTCGAGCTGCGAATTGCCACCTGATAATCCAGCATAGAAGCGTTGGTCGAAGGCCTGTACTGCTGGCAGGTAGGAAAGACCAGAAACAAAAGCCAACAGAAGCAGATAAACAAGCCCGGTACCCGTTGATGCGGATAAAAAGTCAGTTCTCTTCATGTGCTCAGCCTCGCTTGCCAAAGCGCCGGACTGGCCGACCCAGAAACAGGCTGGAAACCAGCAGCATCAGGAAAAAAACGGGGTCACGTGGCATACCAATTGATGCGCCGTGCCATGAAATGCTGCAACCAACCCCTCCAACTAACCCGGTTTCAATAATGCCGGTATCCACATCATCATCAAAAACCTGAGTTCCATCCGCGTCATTATCATCAGGCGTGACATCGCTAGTAGTAGCTGGCGGATTGTCAACCACAGCTGTATCCGGCTCGGCTTGATCCTCACCTGCATCTGCCGGAATGTCAGTAACCGGAGCAACCTCTGCCGGGACATCAGCCTCCGGTTCAGGCGCTGATGCTACTTGCTCTGGTGCGAACTGAACAACCGAATCACGAAAGTCCGGCAAGCCATCACCATCACTATCAGGAATCGGCAAAGGGATAAGAAACAGCTGATCATCAACACCATCAGGATTGTTAGCATCATCAAAGAAGCTGTCTATGCGACCATCCTGATCGATATCGTTACCACCAGCCTCAATCAGATCGTTAAACCCATCGTTGTCGCTATCCAGATCCTGGAAGTCGGGAAAATCACCACCATCGGTGTTGCGCGGTATCTGGTCACCTACGCCATCGAGATCATAGTCGCAACAGTTCTGATCGTTGTTGATCTGCACAAGATCGAGAATACCGTCATTGCCAACACTGCCTGGCCCTGCATCAATACGTCCATTCCGGTCACTATCGAGTTCTCCTGTCACACCCGCTTCCACCAGATCGAGGATACCGTCATTGTCACTATCCAGGTCCAGGTAGTCAGGCACCACATCGCCATCCGCTTCATCCGTATTTTGCAGAGAGTAAGCAGGTGTGTTGCTGTCGGTGAACGTTTCGAGGAAGTCCGCGATTCCATTCTCACCGACTTCAGTCAGCAAGCGTCCATTAACAATGCGGATACCGGTGAAGGATAAACTGACAAACAGACCTGATTCTGCGACATCAAGAATGCCATCGTTGTCGCTGTCAAGATCAAGGCGATCAGGGATGCCGTCGCCATCACTATCACGCTCCTGGCCAGACGCGTCGATTTCAAGAACGTCTGGAATCCCATCATTGTCATCATCCAGATCGACGGTATCGACTACACCGTCACCATCACGATCGTCTGTCGCATCGGCGATGACGGGCTCAACCGTCAGAGCAACAACCAGAGCCGACAACGTTAACAACTTTAAAGCTTGTAATACCGGAGATAGAACCATTGCATACCTTCAGATGTTCGCAAATAGTGAGCGAACCAATAGGAGATACAATGATAATAGTAGAGATTCAACTTTTTGCAGGTGGGGATTTTTCAGCCCTTACGGCTTCCCTACTCCCACTCAATCGTCGCCGGCGGTTTGCTGGAAATGTCGTAAACCACCCTGGAGATACCACGCACTTCGTTAAGAATGCGCCCAGCCACACCGCCCAGAAACTCCTGCGGTAACGCAGTAGCATGTGCGGTCATAAAATCAACTGTCTCAACAGCACGTAAGGAAACCACGAACCCGTAACTGCGCCCATCGCCGGTAACACCTACCGAGCGCACCGGCAAAAACACGACGAAAGCCTGAGATACACGGTCGTAGAGATCATTCTTGCGTAACTCTTCGATGAAGATAGCATCTGCAAGGCGTAACAAATGCAAAGCTTCGTTGCTTACGGCACCCAGCACCCGAACGGCCAGACCGGGTCCTGGAAAGGGATGACGATTGACCATCTCCGGAGCCAGACCGAGTTCAATGCCCAGCTGCCTGACTTCATCCTTGAAAAGTTCGCGCAATGGCTCAATCAGTTTTAGTGTCATGTCCTCCGGCAAGCCACCAACGTTGTGATGGGATTTAATCAAGTGGGCTTTACCCCCGGCGGTTGCCGCAGACTCAATCACGTCAGGATAAATCGTACCCTGTGCCAACCAACGGGCCGAGCTCAGCTTGCGCGATTCTTCTTCAAACACGGCAATAAACTCATTACCTATGATTTTGCGTTTCTGCTCCGGGTCACTGACATCAGCAAGCCTGGTCATGAAACGCTCCACCGCATCGACACGGATCACTTTAACGCCGAGGTTCTCGGCAAAGGTCTGCATGACCTGATCCCCTTCATGCAAGCGCAACAAACCGTTATCAACAAATACACAGGTTAACTGACTGCCAATAGCACGATGTAACAACAAGGCCACCACCGACGAGTCAACGCCACCGGACAGTGCAAGAATGACCTCCTCATCGCCCACTTGCTGACGAATTTTAGCCACCGATTCTTCAATAATATTACCGGAGGTCCACTCGGTTGCAGCGCCACAAATACCTACCACAAACTGGCGAATAATTTCGGTCCCGTTATGTGTGTGGGTAACTTCCGGGTGGAATTGCAGGCCATAGAGTTGTCTGCCCGGGTCCGCCATGGCGGCAATTGGTGCATTATCACTGCTGGCTAGACAGATAAAGCCTTCGGGCAGACGCTCCACCCGATCACCGTGACTCATCCAGACACTGAGCGATGCAGCACCAGCGGCAAGCGCAAGGAAAGATTCTTTTGCATTATCTTCGGTTTCCGGCAAACGCACTTCGGCGTGCCCGAACTCACTATGCCCGGTTGCTGAAACCTCACCACCAAACACCTGCGCCATGGCCTGCATGCCATAGCAAATTCCCAGCACAGGAACACCCAGCTCAAAAACTAGGGGGGGTATGGATGGTGATTGCGACTCTGTGGTGGATTCCGGACCACCGGAAAGAATGACACCGCACGGCGCAAA
The DNA here is from genome assembly GCA_938005265.1 of uncultured Granulosicoccaceae bacterium. Classification (GTDB taxonomy): domain Bacteria; phylum Pseudomonadota; class Gammaproteobacteria; order Granulosicoccales; family Granulosicoccaceae; genus CALFCE01. The sequence goes on along the minus strand of CALLOA010000046.1, from coordinate 23,210 downwards.
CTCACGGATGCGCTCAGCATCTACATCACAAGGTAGCAGTTCCGAGTAAACACCGATCTCGCGCACCCGCCTGGCAATGAGCTGCGAGTACTGAGAACCAAAATCAAGAATCAGAATGCGTTCGGCGTGTATATCTGGAGCCGTCATATTGGAATCAGGAACCTTGCGGTTATAAACGGTAGTTGGGAGCTTCTTTAGTGATAGTGACATCGTGCACATGACTTTCACGCATGCCGGCAGATGTAATGCGAACAAATTTAGCTTTGGCATGCATCTGTGCAATGCTGCGTGCACCACAATAACCCATGCTGGACCTTAAACCACCTAGCAGCTGATGTACGATACCCGACATCGGCCCTTTGTAAGGCACACGACCCTCGATGCCTTCAGGTACCAGCTTATCCGCTGAATCTTCATCGTCCTGGAAATACCGGTCGCTGGAGCCTTGCTGCATGGCACCAATTGAACCCATACCACGATAAGATTTATACGAGCGGCCCTGAAACAATTCCACCTCACCGGGTGCTTCTTCGGTACCAGCCAGCAGGCTACCTACCATAACGACATCAGCACCAGCGGCTATTGCCTTGGCCATGTCACCGGAATAGCGTATCCCGCCGTCAGCAATCACCGGAATTTCCCGTGGCCTCGCACCAGCGATGACATTCGAAATGGCGGTTATTTGTGGCACTCCAACGCCGGCAACAACCCGGGTCGTACAAATTGATCCCGGACCGATTCCAACCTTGAGGGCATCAGCCCCCGCCGCAATCAAATCAATGGCGGCGTCAGTAGTGGCAATATTTCCCGCAATAATATCGGTGCCAGAGAAATTTTTGCGTATCCATTCGACTTTGGTAAGGACACCGCGTGAATGACCATGTGCAGTATCTACCACCAGCACATCGACACCAGCCTCAACCAGCGCTTCAACCCGCTTCTCTGTATCCTCGCCCGTCCCCACAGCAGCACCGGTAATCAGGCGACCCTGATCATCCTTACAGGCATGGGGGTAGTCGCTGGCGTTCTGTATGTCCTTAACGGTGATCATGCCACGCAATTCAAAAGCATCATTCACCACAAGAACTTTCTCAATGCGGTGTTTGTGCAACTCAGCCACAGCATCAGCGCGGCTGCAGCCCTCTGGCACGGTCACCAGGCGAGACTCGGGAGTCATAATATCCGCAACGGGTCGGTCCAGCCTGGTTTCAAAACGAATATCGCGCTTGGTGACTATTCCTGCAAGCTTCCCGGTGGATTGGTCGATAACCGGCAGGCCCGATATTCCGTTACGCCGGGTCAGCTCCAGAACATCGGTAATCAAGGTTTCCGGGGATATCGTAATCGGATCAAGCACAACGCCGCTTTCATGTTTTTTAACCTTGGCTACCTCGGCAGCTTGCGCATCTACTGAAAAATTTTTATGGATAATTCCTATGCCGCCTTCTTGCGCCATGGCAATAGCCAGTCGAGCATCGGTCACTGTATCCATGGCAGCTGACACCAATGGTACATTCAACGTTATGCGACTTGTCAGTCGGGTTGATAATTCCGCCTCTCTCGGCAGAACTTCAGACATGTTGGGGGTCAGGAGGACGTCGTCAAACGTAAGTGCGTCAGGGATATCGTGCATTAGTACCGCTGCTCGATCAGGGTAGTTGGCAGCTGCGAATTATAAATGTTTTGGGTAGGGCACGGCCAGCTCCGTGAACAAAAATTGCAATCAGTGATTACACCACTTTGCGCTTTTGCGTGATTCAGCGGTTACTGGCCCGCAGATACTTGTTGCTCGACTGTTTGCCATAGTGGCTTGATTGGCTTGCACTATAAAGCAACATCAGATTGTCGATTTTTGAAACTCTACTAGTCAAAATAGCTAATTCAGATCTAAATTCGAGATAATTGTCATGAAATCTCGAAAATCAATTACTTAGCAACTCCGTATATTGCAAATTTGCATCAATTTTGCTAAAACACCCGGCTGCTATTTGGCTGGGCAACACTTAGGGGTGTGACAACCGTGGCAAAAAAAGTCGCAAAGAAAACTACTACGGCAAGCAAAAAAACTACTGCTGCTGCTTCCAGCGGCAAGAGTGAAAGTAAGACAACGTCCAAATCTGCTGCGAAGAAAACCGCGAGCAAGGCCGTGGCCAAAAAGAAAACGGCTGCAAAAACGGCTGCAAAAAAGACGTCGACAACGAAAAAAGCCACCGCAAAGGTAGAGGCCAAATCGAGCAAATCGACCAAGACCACAAGTGCCGCTGGCAAGAAAAAAGCGACCGCAAAGAGCACTGGCAGTGCCAAAGCAACATCGGATTCCAAATCTGCTGCCAGCAAAGATTCACCTGTGAAAACAAAGAAAAAAGTGACAAAAAAAACCACAACTGCAGAAACAGCTGTAAGTAAGAAAAAAGCCTCTGGCACGACCAAAAAAGCTGCCAGTGCAACCAAAAAAACCGCGACCAAAAAGAAAGCCGCTGAAAAAGCTACAGCCAAAACAAGCGACAGCAAAGCAGCTGGCAAAAAAACCAGCAGCAAAAAGACAGCTGCCAAAGCCGAAAAAGTGACAAAAGCGGTAGCCGGGCCAAAAATAGAAATCAGCCCGATCGAAACCACTGAAGTGAAACGCCACGTTCGCTCATCCAAAGGGCAATACATGGATGACAAGCAAAAGGAACACTTCCGCGTCATCCTTGCCGAATGGAAACAGCAATTGATGGAAGAGGTTGATCGTACTGTCGGCCATATGAAAGATGACGCAACCAACTTCCCGGATCCGAACGATAGAGCCACCCAGGAAGAGGAATTCAGTCTTGAACTGAGAACCCGCGATCGTGAACGTAAACTGATAAAAAAAATCAACGAGGCGCAGAAGCGCATCGATGATGATGAGTATGGCTATTGCGAAGTCTGCGGGATCGAAATCGGTGTTGACCGACTGGAAGCCCGACCAACAGCGGAACTTTGCATTGATTGCAAAACTCTCGAAGAAATACGCGAACGTCAGATCGCCTGACAAAACTTGACTGGCAGGTCGACTGACTGTGAGGGGCTAAGAGCCGAGACTACCCCCAAAAGGTACATCGGAAGATTTGCCCCGTCACCCTCGGGACCATTGCACTTTGGTTCACTGATTGCGGCTGTTGCAAGCTACATGCAGGCCGTTGATGAAAGCGGTTATTGGTATGTGCGCATAGATGACATCGACCCACCTCGCACTAAACCCGGAGCAATACGGGATATATTGAACCAGCTGGAATCCTTCGGTTTTTTCCGGCGTGACAACGGTGGTCTCGATTTTGAGAATCGAGACACCAAACTCAGTACATCAACCACGGCCATCACTTTACAAAGTCACAGCACCGAGCGTTACTGGCGGGCTCTGGATCATCTGATTTCGAAACACGCTGTCTATGCCTGCGACTGTTCCCGCAAGCAGCTGGGCAAGCAGACCATATACCCCGGCATCTGCCGTGATCGTCAGCTCCCACTATCTCCCTCTGGCAATCATCTCGCTGCGCATACTGACGATGCTAAACCAGACAATTCCAGCGTAAGTGCCGCCATTCGCTTTCGCGCTCCCGACAAGAACACCCAGTTCAGAGACAGGGTATTTGAAACGATTGAGCAGAATGTGGCTCGTGCTGTCGGAGATTTTATTATCAAACGTCGAGACGGTTTGTGGGGCTATCAAATGGCAACAGTGGTCGATGACTGGCACGATGAGGTAACCGAGGTAGTGCGTGGTGCAGACCTGCTGTACAACACACCACGGCAGATTGCTCTAATAACCCAACTTGGTTTCAGGCAGCCGAATTTTTTACATGTACCCGTTGCTGTGGACTGCAACGGCCAAAAACTCAGCAAACAAACACTTGCTGAACCGGTCGACGCAGACAACCCGCTGCCTGCACTTAAGGCCGCGTGGAAGTTTTTGGGGCAATCCATACCTGCAAAATGCGAGACTATTGCACATTTCTGGCAGCACGCTGAGTTATCATGGGACTATCAAAAAATCCCCGCGACCCAAGCAATCGAAGCACAGTTCAATGACTTTCGGTAATCAGCCTGAAAAAAGCCCCGGAACGGGTGGACAAAGCACAAGCGAACCTGCAGGCACTACCCGCAAACTGGACGAAAGCCCACGCGGTGATTTGATTTTGATTCTGGTCTTACTGGCGATATTTTTATTTCACTCACCATTTACGCACTGGTGGTCAAGCCTTGGGTTACCGTGGTACAGCATATTCGTTTTCTGGTTATTGCTGATTGTGCTGCTGGCAGTGCAGCAATCAAAAAAGCTCACACGAAGAAAGACCGGAACTGATTCAGGAATTTAACCTGACACAAGCACTCCATGGGCATTGAACTCTGGATAGTTTTCCTCATTGCGTTGCTATATTTGGGCACACTGTTTCTTATCGCCTACTCAGCGGACGCTGGTTGGCTGCCTTCAAAACTTGTAGACCATCCGATAACCTACGCACTGTCACTGGGAGTATACGCAACTTCCTGGACTTACTATGGCAGCGTCGGGCTTGCCGCCACCAGCGGTTTCGCGTTCCTGACTATTTATCTGGGTGTCACTGCCGCATTCCTGCTTGGCCCTTATCTTTTGCGCCCGATATTGAATCTATGCCATGAATACCAGCTGGCATCAATAGCCGATCTGCTGGCATTTCGATATGGAGGTCGTGCGACCGGATCCGTTGTTACGGTTTTCATGCTTATAGGTATTACACCGTACATCTCGCTACAAATACATGCCGTAACTGAATCAATCCAGGTACTCACCAAACGTGTCCCGCCAGACTTGCTTGCATTGATATTTTGCCTGGTTGTCACCGTATTTTCTGTGCTTTTTGGTGCCAGACATTTAACTCCTCGCGAAAAACACAAGGGATTGGTTGCTGCCATCGCATTCGAGTCTGCCGTCAAACTGATTGCATTGCTGATAGCCGGCATCTTCGCAGTTACCCAGGTTTTTGGTGGTTGGGGTGCCATGGAAAACTGGATAAGCAGCAATCCCGAAGAGCTACAGGCCCTCTACAAGCCCACCAGTACATCGTTGTGGAGCACCTTGCTGATACTGGCATTCAGTGCGGCCTTTCTGCTGCCACGCCAATATCATATGACCTTTGTGGAAAACGAACGCCCGGAATTTCTGAAAACAGCCTATTGGCTGTTCCCTTTGTATTTGCTGTTGCTCAATTTACCGATAATTCCAATTCTATTCGCAGGCAAACATCTTTCACTCAATGTAGCCCCGGATTTTTACGTTCTTGGTATCGCCCTGACGCTGGGAAATAACTGGTTACCCGTACTCGTTTTTATCGGCGGATTGTCTGCCGCAACAGCCATGATGATAGTGACGACACTGGCTTTGTCCTACATGTGCCTTAATCACTTGTTTTTGCCAACCCGACTGTCAGCAACTCGCCCCGAGCACAATCTTTACGGCAGAATCCTGTGGAGCAAACGCACCATCATCGCTGCAATAATCGCAGCCGGCTATCTATTTTATCTGGTTATTGAAGTCAATCAGGGGCTGGCAAGCCTGGGGTTGATTTCATTCGTCGCGGCAGTACAGCTTCTTCCCGGTGTACTGGGTCTACTTTTCTGGACTCGCGGTACTCAAAAGGGATTCCTTGCCGGTCTGACAGGTGGTGCGATCGTCTGGTTTTCACTTTTAGTGTTGCCGCTGCTAGTCGGTAATGCATCGCTGGACAGTGCACAAAAAGTGATTGCGAATTTCGGATTTGGCCATGTGGATGTGTGGAGCTTTTCCACTTTCTGCTCACTGTCTGTCAACTGCCTGTTGTACCTCTGCGGCTCACTGGTTACAAAGCGCTCCCCTACCGAAGTCGATGCCGCAGGAATCTGCGCAGGTCGCGACCCGGAGGTGCTAACCAGCCAGCCCAGCCTGCACTCAGCATCAGCTTATGTCGCACAGTTGGAACAATTACTGGGTGAGCGGGCAGCACAACAGGAAGTGAGTAAAGCACTTGCGGAATCCGGGATTGACTACAACGATAATCGGTCCATCAGCCTGCGACGGGTACATGAGCGCCTTGAACGCAATCTGTCAGGCCTGCTGGGGCCCACTGTCGCACGCCTGGCTCTGCGCAGCCAGCATCCATTGGAAGAGCCGGCAGAACTGGCATTGGCTGAAAGCCTTCGTTTAACTGAAGCAAGACTTGAACGTTCGCGTGAGCAAATGCGTGGCATGACCAAACAACTGGATGATCTGAGACTCTACCTGCGCAGTGTTTTACGCGAACTCCCGCTGGGTGTCTGTTCTGTAGGCCCGGATGGCGATATTCTGATCTGGAATGATGCATTGCGACAAATATCAGGTATCGATGAGATACAGGCAAACAACAGCCTGTTGACCGAACTGCCCTCACCCTGGAATCAGCTATTGGGCAATTTCGCCAGCTCCGGTGAAAACCATCAATTCAGGGTGCAGACTACAGTTAACAATGAACTGGCAACCTACAATCTGCACAAGGCTGAAGTTGCCTATCCGGTCGGGGATGAATCCCAATCCTCAGGACAGGTCATACTGATTGAAGACCGAACCAGTATCGATCTGCTGGAATCCGAGTTGGCTCACAGTGAACGTCTTGCTTCGATCGGGCGACTTTCCGCCGGTGTAGCGCACGAAATAGGCAACCCACTGACCGGCATAGCCAGCGTTGCGCAAAACCTGCAATACGACGATAACAAAGAGGAAATATCCGATAGTGCAAACGATATTCTGGAGCAGGTTGAACGAATTAACAGTATTGTAAAATCGTTGCTGACCTTCTCCAGAAGTGACAACAGCATCGGTAGTGAAAAGACCTCACTCGACTTGCGTGGCTGCATTCACGAGGCACAGCGACTGGTTAACCTGGGCGAGCAGGACAAACACATTGAATACAAGCTCGACCTGCCTGAGCCACTGCATGTGGATGCCAACGCTCAACTGATGACACAGGTATTCGTTAATTTGCTGAAAAATGCAACCTACGCATCGCCGCCACAGGCTAGAGTAGAGATTAACGGAACAGTGGGTACCGACTCAGTCGTGGTACGCATCAGGGATCACGGCAGCGGCATCGCAAAGGAACAGCAAGGTCAGCTCTTTGAACCCTTTTTCACCACCAAGCCCGTTGGTGAAGGCACAGGACTTGGCTTACCACTGGTGTACAGTATGCTAAGCAGTCACGGAGGGAAAATATCGCTAGATACGGATGTTCAGGACGGCGCGTGTTTTGAAATCACTTTGCCTGCATCGCAAGGCGGTGCTGAGAACGCAGCTGGCAGAACCAACAACAACCAATAAACCACCTGCATGACCAGCATCCTGATCATTGAAGACGAAGAGATTATTCGCAAGCAACTCACACGCCTGCTTGAAAGAAACAACTTCACGGTCAGCAGCGTTGCCACGATTGAATCCGCAGCGGAGGTGGATCCCGATTCGCACGATGTCATTCTTGCTGACATACGATTGCCTGGTGCGCCAGGCACAGCAATACTGCAACAAGTCCAGCACGCTCCGGTGATCATAATGACCAGCCATGCCAGTGTGCGCTCGGCTGTTGATTCAATGCGATTGGGTGCCGTTGATTACATATCAAAACCCTTCGATCACGATGAACTACTCCTGGTGATCCAACGATCACTGCGCGAAAACCGTTTGTCAGCACAGAATGCAGCCATGCGCGTTGACCTGCATCGACTGGCACCCGGTATTGACATGCAAACCCGAACTCCTGTGCTCACTGAAATCACAGATCAGCTTGAAAATCTGGACCCGCAAGTTCAGTTTATCTACCTGGAGGGCGAACGAGGCAGTAGCAGAGAGGTACTGGCGCGATTTATACATGGCAGCAGCAGCAGGGTTAACGGCCCACTGGTTATTGCTGACTTGCCACTGTACGAACCGAGTGAGCTCGACCGATTGCTGTTTGGCTCAGGGTCTGCGGAAACCTCAGCTGCAAATGAACACCCTTTTGGAGTATTGCGGGCCGCACATACAGGCACGCTGGTATTACGTGGAGTTGTTGAATTGCCTCTGGACATACAGCAAAGAATCTGTGACTGGGTTGATAACAGCAATACTGGAGTGGCGCGTAACGCCGGGCGAAATCTGGATGTCAGACTGATAGCTCTTGATGTGATTGGCATAGAACAAGCGCTCAATGAAAACAGACTGAGCCCATCTTTTGCCGAACTATTCAGCGACCATGCGTTTCGTATACCTCCGCTACGCGAGCGTACTGAAGATATACGCGAGCTGGCCCAGCAATTTCTCGCGCAATTTTTACGGCGTTACCGCAAACGCAGTATTACCTTGTCACCACAAGCATTAAACGCCCTGCACGCTTACCACTGGCCAGGCAATGCTAATGAGTTGAAGAGTGTAATCGAACGCGCGGTTTTGTCTGTTGATGCTGACAAGATTGAACCGGTTCATTTGGGCCTGAGTATAGTGGAGGGTGAAGTCGCTAACATTCCACTGGATCTCAGCCTCGATGGCTATTTTCGCTATTTTGTCCTGAATCACCAGAACGACCTGTCTGAAACCGAATTAGCGCGTAAGCTGGGCATCAGCCGCAAGGCCCTGTGGGAGCGGCGCCAGAAGATGGATCTACCCCGCAACTAGCCCTGCTCATACCCATAGAGCCTGTGGCAGCAACATTTCACAGGATAATAACCTAATTTATTGTCTTAATAATCAATAAGATAGCGTAAAACTTGAGCCGGTTGTAAAATCTATTTTAAATATCGGGTTATCATAGCCGCCGCTCCAGTCGGTGACGCTGTACCGGCCGGTAATGACGTTTTTATACACAAGCAAAGAATAACCAATTCAGGAATGGTTCAATGTCTGAAGACAAAGTCTATCCAGTCAGTGAAGAAGCTGCAGCCAATACACTACTGACACGGGAACAGTACGATGAAATGTATGCCCGTTCTATTGAGAGTCCAGATGAATTCTGGGCAGAACAGGCTGAAAAAAATATTCACTGGTTTTCGCCCTGGGAAAAGGTTCAGGAGTGGGACTACAACAAAGCTGAAATCGCCTGGTTCAAGGGAGCAAAACTAAACGTTGCCTACAACTGTCTCGACCGCCATCTGGAAAGTCGCGGTGATCAAACTGCCATCATCTGGGAAGGTGATAATCCTGATGAAGACAAAAAATTAACCTACCGTGAACTGCACGCTGAGGTCTGCAAATTTGCCAATGCGCTGAAAGGTCTCGGTGTCAAAAAAGGTGATCGCGTCTGTATCTACATGCCGATGATCCCTGAAGCCGCCGTTGCTATGCTGGCAACCGCACGCATAGGTGCTGTGCATTCGGTTGTCTTTGGTGGTTTCTCTCCTGATGCCTTGAAAGATCGCATAACCGATTCCGAATGTTCGGTAGTGATCACTGCTGACCAGGGTATTCGCGGTGGTAAAAGCGTACCTCTCAAAACCAATGCCGATGCTGCCTGTGAGGGTACGGAGTGCGTACGCAAGATGGTTGTTGTGCAGCGTGGCGGCGAACCCATCGAATGGACCGACGGGCGCGATGTCTGGTATCACGATGTTGTTGATGGAGCCAGTGAAGATTGCCCGGCTGCCGAGATGGATGCCGAAGATCCACTATTTATTCTCTACACATCAGGCTCGACCGGCAAACCCAAGGGTGTTCTGCACACCAGCGGCGGCTACATTTTGTACGCCTCGATGACTCATCGCTACGTATTTGATTACAAAGACAACGAAGTCTACTGGTGCACAGCAGATGTGGGCTGGGTCACCGGTCATTCCTACATTGTCTACGGACCTCTCGCCAACGGCGCTACAACACTGATGTTCGAAGGCGTGCCGACGTACCCCGACGCCGGGCGATTCTGGCAAGTCTGTGACAAACATCAGGTCAATATTTTTTACACAGCCCCAACCGCACTGCGAGCGTTAATGGCGCAAGGCAATGAACCTGTTACAGCCAGCAGTCGCAGCAGCTTACGATTACTCGGAACGGTTGGTGAACCGATAAATCCTGAAGCCTGGGAATGGTATTACCACACAGTAGGCGATGCACGCTGCCCGATTGTCGACACCTGGTGGCAAACAGAGACCGGTGGCATTCTGATCAGCCCCTTACCGGGAGCGATCGACCAGAAACCGGGATCAGCGACCAAACCGTTCTTTGGAGTGGCACCTGCCCTTGTGGATGATCAGGGAAAAATTCTTGAAGGAGCAACATCCGGTAATCTGGTCATCACACGGGCCTGGCCGGGTCAGATGCGAACGGTGTATGGCGATCATCAGCGTTTCTACGAAACCTATTTCCAGATGTATCCCGGCTATTACTTCACCGGTGACGGGGCTCGCCGTGACGAAGATGGTTACTACTGGATTACCGGGCGCGTGGACGATGTATTAAACGTTTCGGGGCATCGCCTGGGCACAGCCGAAGTTGAAAGTGCGCTGGTGCTGCACGATTCAGTCGCAGAAGCCGCCGTCGTTGGCTACCCGCACGATATCAAGGGACAGGGGATCTACGCCTACGTGACACTGATGAACGGCATTGAAGCCACGGATGCCTTACGTGATGATCTCGTCAAACACGTGCGCAAGGAGATTGGACCGATTGCCACGCCTGATGTACTGCAGTGGGCACCCGGATTACCGAAAACCCGTTCCGGCAAAATCATGCGCCGCATCCTGCGAAAGATTGCTGAAAATGAAATCGATAATCTGGGCGACACTTCAACTCTAGCGGAACCTGCCGTCGTTGAAGATCTGGTAGCCAATCGCGCCGGAGCCTGAGCGGTTTTCAAAAAAGCTGCTATTTGTTGTTGGTCAGACAAAACCCACTATGCAAACAGTGGTGAGTCCGGCCAACAACAACGCAACAAAATGCAGCTTCCCCACCTATCCCAACGATCTCGGCCGTGCTAACTGCCAGCCTTTCCGTATCGCATAGATTAACTACACGATCCCGTTCACATATTTACATGTGGTAAATCAGGAGCACGGCTCCAACATCCGATAGTTCAATAACTTAGGCAAGGCTTTCGTGCCTGCCTGTCATCGGTATGCCCGCTAAAGACTGGGTTTTTAGGCGCAGCTGTCCGGCTATTGGATCGAGTATGAAAAACAACACGCCACTGCAACCAGGGTTGTTTCCCGGCAGTAACAAAACCTCTATCAGCAATCAGGCGAATCGCCTGCTGTTGCTGGCTTCAATATCGCTGCTAGCTGCTTGCGGAGGTGGTTCCGGTTCGGCGGATAACGCAGCGAATTCAGAGCTAACTGAAACAGACTCGCAAACATCGGTTGTTGAGTCACCCATCGATGCTGTTTCCGAACCCGAAGCGCAAGCACCGATGCTCGGGCAAGCATTGGAAAATGAAATTCCAACTGAATTTGATTCTCCTCAGACTACGGGCTTCAGTGCACAACTGCTCGACGATGGTTCAGTGCAGCTGGACTGGGTGCCGGCCGCGTTTGCTGAAAGCTATCAGGTTTACCGTAACGACCAACTGGTTGCTGAAACAACCGAACCGCAAATTATTGATCAAGCTATCGAACCTGGAGATAACGTCTACCGCGTGCTTGCACTTGATGACGGTAATCAGGCTGAGACTATTGCCAACGGTCTGAACGTAGAAGTTTCAGATGAGCTACTGGCAGCATTGGTTGATACTGCCCCCACAGCGGAAGCCACAGCGGAAGCCGCTCCGGCAAACGCTGAGGTGGCCGAAGAAGAAGTTGAATCTGTAGAAACGGAGATTGATCAAGCCAGCACTACGGTAGTCATCATCGATAGTGGCGACGAATCGGCCGATGAATCTGCTGACACAAGCGAGGCGGTGACAATCGCTCCTGCCGAACAACCACAAGAAGAAACCGCAGAATCTGTAACAGAAACGGACGAATCCACCGACGTCGCAGTGGACGAAGTTGCTGAAGAGACAGTGTCAAATTCAACAACAGACGCAGCAAGCCCCAACCCCGAAGATAACGAAGAGCTTGCAGCAGCCCCGGTCGTTGTGGTCCTGCCACCCGATACAACAGATAGCGAACAACCCGTCGCAATCGTTTCATCCGCAAGCGAAGAAACTATTGAAGAAATAATTGAGGAAGCAGAGGCTACTTCCGAGGCAGAACAACAGCTGGCGGCGGCAACCGAAGAAAACGACAGCGATGCCGACGGGACCTCAACAGAGGTAGAACAACAACAGACTGAGCCTGAAGCCGCACCTGAGCCAGAAGCTACACCTGAGCCAGAAGCTACACCTGAGCCGGAAGTTGTACCTGAGCCGGAAGCCGCACCCGAGCCGGAAGCCGCACCCGAGCCGGAAGTTGTACCTGAGCCGGAAATTGTAACTGAACCGGAAGCCGCACCCGAGCCGGAAGCCGCACCTGAGCCGGAAGTTGTACCTGAGCCGGAAGTTGTACCTGAGCCGGAAGTTGTACCTGAGCCGGAAGTTGTACCTGAGCCGGAAGTTGTACCTGAACCGGAAGTTGTACCTGAACCAGAAGCTGCACCTGAGCCGGAACCAACAACTGATTCAGCGACAACCAATGGTGGCCAGACATTCTTTACTTCACATTCCACAGAAGGTTTCAGTGGTGAAGTACAAAGTGATGGTTCAGTGATGCTTGAGTGGAATGCGGAACCCGGTGCCAGAGGCTATAACGTGTATCGCGATAGCCAGTACCTGCTCACCGTTAGCGAAGCAGCGCATCACGATACCGACGCACAGCGAGACAGTCATTACTACTATATTGAATCGTTTGATGAAGTACCCACGTTCAAGGATATCGCCGCTGGTCTCACAGTCGATCGCGTAGGCGGTACAGCATGGGACGAACCGCGTTCGCCTGATGAACTACTGAACGAGTACGAAATGGTTTTCAGTGACGAATTTGATGGCAACACACTGGATACCAGTAAATGGAACACCAGCTACCTTTGGGGCGCTGACCTGGTTATCAATAGTGAAGAACAATACTATGTTGATATCAGAAATGAACCTGACTTCGGCTTTAACCCGTTTGTAGTGGACAACGGTTCGCTGACCATTCAATCCATAGAAACCCCATTAGAACTTTCTGACAAAGCTAATGGTGCCCGATACCTGTCAGGTGTCATCACCTCTTACGATGCTTTCAAATTTACCTATGGCTACGTAGAGGCTCGTGCCAAGCTGCCGCGTGGCAGAGGATTCTGGGCCGCATTCTGGCTGCTTAACGCGTACTATGTAGAGCTAAAGCCTGAGATCGATATTATGGAACACATCGGTCACGACTGGGATTGGGTTTACCACACCTACCACTACTTCGATTCCGCCGGCAATCTGCATTCAACAAAATCCAAGGAAACGATTGGCGTTGACTATACCAACGACTTCCATACCTTTGGCGTTGAATGGCGACCCGGGAAGATTGTTTACTATGTAGACGGAGTAGAAGTGCATTCAGTGAGCGACCCGGCGGTATCGGCTCAGGAAATGTACATCATAGCCAACACGGCAGTCGGTGGTTGGTGGCCGGGTTCGCCTGACGGCACAACACCCTTTCCAGGTCAGTACGAAATTGACTACATTCGGGCCTACCAAAAGCCCGGACCCACTCCGCAACTACCGCTGGATGATGGCGTTCGCACAATACCGTTGGCAGATGACGTACCCAATCGTTCAGCCAACCATATTCCGTCACCGGAACAGTGGCCAGAGGCGTGGCCTGAACTGCAAAGATAACTGTTTGGTTTTAAGAACAAGCTGGAATCAGCTTGGTGCTAACAGGGTAAAAAACGGGCTTTGGCAACTGCCAAAGCCCGCTTATAATTTTTTAGATCAGGCAAGATTGAAAGGATTTGATTCAAACTGATAAAAGCCAGTTATCCCACCGAAGAACATTCAAGCAATTACAACAAATCAAGAACCGGCTGCAGTAATTCATCCTCGTCCCACTCAGCAGGGCCAACCAATTCCATCACTATGTTTGCGTCGCGATCAACAACCAGCGTTGTTGGCAAACCGCGAACACCCCAGTTAGACAATTCTTTTGCATCGGTCGCGCGCAACACAGTAAAGTCAATTGGGACTTCTGCCAGAAAGCGCTGAATGTTCGCATCATTGTCACCAATGTTAATCGCCAGCATTTGCACACCATCATCGCGAACCTTCTCCCACGCCCGGTTTAACGATGGCATTTCTTCACGGCAGGGCGCGCACCAGCTTGCCCAGAAATTGACAATCGTAATGTTACCCTTCAGGTTGGCTGGATTCCAAAGTGCACTGTCGAGATCATTCATGGAAAAAGCCGGAACGGGTCTATCAACGGGATTGAGCTTGCCGATCTCCAGAGCCCTGGCCTCACCCACGACATAAGTAGCAAGAGGCGCTGTCGTAAATGCAGACACCAACAAACCACTCATACACAGAAACAACAGACCGAGAATTCGCAATTTTCCACTATTCATGAGCTTATTTTACTGACAATATAATCGATTAGGACAACCATATACCGCTGAAAGTTCAAGCAAAAATGCCGGGGTCCGGTGCAATCATCACAAGATAGTTTGGTTTGTGTACTCTGTCGGTAGGGCTAAACCGCGAGCCCTGAATCGTGTATTTTGGACGAAATTACTACATTATTTGGTATGCAATCGACAATTGAGACCTCAAACAAAGAAAGAACACCCTGCACTAGAAAACTCGGCACCCTATCGTAATTCTTTTGATCAAAGTCTCTATGAGGGCTGTAAACGGTCATTGTCTCAAAGACATGCAATCGATCCGCAATACTTTCCCCAGATTCAATTTCAGCCTGTCGTGGTTCATACGATTTCTGAATATTCATTCAGAAATCAGCAAACGTCCCCCTAAATGATTGTTTTGGCGGATGCCTCCCTCCCGGGAGGTGGACACATCACGACATCTATCGGTCTTTGTTCCGAGTAGCGTTTTAGAGAATGTAAAACAGGTCTCTATTTGTACGCGTGGCTTTATTGTTTTTACAAATCAAATGACCTGGATCGTGGCATCAAACGCTAGCTGACAACTCAGTACAACAGTTGTACCGCACGAATCTCTTTAACTTTTACGCTATCCCTCGCACGCTCGGCGTCCTAAGGGCGCGCGAAAATAGCTCTTCCCTTTCGGACTAGGGGCTGGATTCAACTGGCTCATTCAATTGCTTTCTGCCGGATCACTGTTAAAGACAGAATAAATTTAACGTGGTGTTGGTGAATGTACACACTAACGGTAGACTTCAATCGAACGCAGGATTATAACTACTCATCTCTATTTACCGGTGATAACGTTTGGTCTTGTGCATTGCTTTTTAACTGCTCGATAATTTTGCGTGTCAACTTGTTGGGCAACAAACCATAGGAATCCTGGTTATCGGGCGTGGGCCTCACATCGAAACCAGGCCATATAAAATGATTTAGCTCGGAGGTGATAATCCACGACGTTTGTTCGTCTAACCTTAGTCGCCGTTTGGTGACTACTGGACAAACTATTGATCGTTCAAAATCAAAAGGCTTAGTGTGTGTTATTGGGACCACGAACACGCGCGTGCTACCATCATTTTCTTCTTGTCGATGTACCACTACACAAGGCCGCTCCTTAGTGTCCTCGACCTGTCCTCGCGTGGCCTGATTTCGCCATAAATAAGCATGACAAATCACCTCACCAATTTGCGGCAACACGCTCTTAGATGTCATTCGGCCGCATCAAACTCATCATCGTACTGATCTCCTTCAGCTGAGAGCGGGATCGAGCCAAACTGATCGACAGTCTCTTTCGATATCTCGCTAACAAACAATGCGGTCGGAGCATACTGTTCAAATTGCTTGTATGCCAAATATTGTTCATGAGATATCAATACGACGTCCGCTCGGCCATGATTGGTGATGGTCACCGGTTCACGATGGGCCAATGTACGGAATCGCCCAAATTCACGTTGAAACTCCACGGCGGTAATATTTTTGGATGCCATAGTTAACCCCTATTATACGTAATATTAGTATTATACGTATAATCGGTATAATGAGCAATATCTGAACCTATTATCAATATATGCTGTGTATTTAAGGCTGCAATAACTCGAGCTAGACCCCAGTCCAGGGCAGTTTCAACTGCTCGACAATCTCTGGATCGACATATCCTGATTACCATCAGTACTCTTACTGAGAGTAATTTCACAAACCAGCTGGCAATAGGTGGCCAAAAACGAACACCAAAGCTAAATAATTCATCTCCGGTGCCGCAGGAAAGTTATTGCACCAATAACATTATGTGTACTGGAGGTATAGGATTGTGAGATCGAAACTACGGTGTGTTACCGCACTGACAGTGATTGGTTTGGTGGCCGGGTGTGCTGGAACTATCAGTCCCGTATCATCACGAGATAAAGATACCAGCGGGACTTACGACGGCACTTGGGTTGCCAGGCATGTGCATACAACCGACACCCAGACGTACCAGGACTGGCGATTTTCATGTAGCAAACCGATGGATGCTATTGCCCTGACTGTTGCACAAGGTGTTATAAAGCCTGCGAACACTAAAACTCGCCTGGAAACCTTTGTCAGTAGTACAGGCCGCTTCCGCCTGGAAGTTCCACTTCGTGCTAAGGCATCAGAATCGGGTGGTTCTGACTTCAGTATTGATGATGGCAAAATGACTATCATCCTGAGTGGTAACCTTGCTGAAAGCAAACGAAGGGGAAAGATGGTGCTTGGTGTCTCCCAGTTCGGCAATTCCGGCTGCACCAGCAAGTTTGTGTTTGAACGTGAGCAAAGTTGAAGCACTAGGGGTTTAACAAAAGGTTTCGGCGGGACTTGAGCCGGAACCGGTGTTGCTCACGTGGTCGTTTTACGAATATGTAGAACCCCAAATTGAGGTAACAATCATCGGCAAGGCCAAAATCTTCTGCCTGCTCAAATCAAATACACATTGTTTGCGTTTTTTTCCCTGGTCAACGCGGCATTCATGACAAACTCTCAATAATTCTGCTTACAGCGATCACACCTGCGATTCAGAATAAGCGTTTTGAAGAAAGCGTTAGGCACGTATGCCGAAAATTGAAACTTGAGGCTCGATGGTCGTTTTAACACATTTAAAGCCTGCCTGTTCAAGATGGTTCCAGCAGTCTTCAACGCTGGCAGGAGGAGTGTGAACCTCTATATTGATCGCTTTAACAGAAGCGAGCCAATCGAGATTTGCTTCGAATATGGCTTTTTCAGCACCCTCAATATCCATCTTGAGAAAGTCGATTTCTTCTAATCCGAATTTATCCATTAGTCCTCGAATTGATACGGTTTTCACACTTCTCGTTTGACCAGCCTTTGTTCGTTCAGCAACGATGGTCAGATCGTGAACGTCATCACCACCGTAAAAAACTGTTTCATCGTCACTTGTATGTACGGCTGCCTCTACGATTGTGCACCGATCACCTAAATGTTGAGTATTTAGTCTTGCAACTTGGGCATTTTCGTGCCCCATTTCCACGGCGATTATTCGAGCTTTTGGAAACTTGTGGCCCAGATGCGCAGTAACGTATCCGACATTAGCACCAAGCGAAACAATACATCCTTCACAATCGATGGGATATGGCGGCATATGATGTTGAAAATGAAATGCATCCCAAAGAGTTATGGCGTCCATGGTTCCCGGCCGAACCAGAAGCGGAACGTCACCGGATTCTGTCATGCTGATTTTCTGAGGAGATGTGAATTTGCCGGGGTTGTTACGTATTGTTCTAAATTTGCCAACATCCGAGTGTGTAGAGAACACACTTCTGTACTCAAAAAAAGAATGTAATTTGGCAAGCATAACGGGTCTCAGGTAATTGATTTAAAAATGTAGGCGATGGCGAACTATAAAGCTCTTCCACCAGTACCGCTACTGCATCTCTGGTTTCTATGAACACCCGCTTTTCGCAGGCTGCGACAAAAGCAATAAAGTTGTTGTCTCCAACAGTTACATCTGGTTCAGTTTCAGACACAATCATTTACGCAATTTGACACTGCTCTTGGCTACTGGACCAGGGGGGACAATTTGTTGATGGTCGTGAAGAACCCAACCTCCCATTGAATTGAGCTACTTTGTTTGGAGCAAGCACCCGTAAGGCAGGCAATCGAACACAATCTGATACCGACTACAGTTCGGTACTACTTCCTTTTCTGCGGGATATCCAGATATTTGTGGCGCTTCACGCGATCTGCTTCAGCTCAGTGTAAACCCATATCGCGTAGTTGTTCATTGCTCATCTGTTCCTGCAAATTCCTTTCTCTGCGTATCACCTCTAGCAGGAGCAGTTTCAGCTCGGGTGCCTTGTTGATCAAATAGGTAGAGATCGAATGGCTTAAGACACGCAATTGGTTGCCCATCATCTGCGGATGATTAGCCAACGTAAACTACAACGGATACAGGGTACTCATTACCCACGGGCAGACATTTCTGCGCGGCAAAACAGGGTCAATGAATTTGATCAACTAGGCGTTCTACTAACCCGGACTGGTCAGCTATCTGGGATGGCAGTGGCTCATCCCATGTTTTGAAAGCGCTTAACGGGATTCAGCACTGAGCGCTCCACACTCTTCGCAGATAAATATGACAGTTGTTTTTGTAGCCCAAATAGCTCAGTTACATCGCGCCCACAGCCGATATAACCCGACAAAGAACCATCACTGCTAAATCGCCGAGAAGCTTTAACGTGCGCAAAAACTTCATGATTCTCAGAATTTTTTCCGGATAGAACTACGTCAACCAGTAATCTTTATGAGCCCAGAATTATCTGTCTTGTTTTGCACCGCAGAAACGCCACATATATAATTACTACAGCAGGACCACATCATAAATTCGCTCGATACCAGAACCCGATCACTAGATTAAATGTTGGTTCACCCATGGGCAGAACGGCCTCAACCATTGGTTAAATCTCGTAATATTATCTGCTGGTCTAATAGCAGTGGTTTAGGTCTAATATAGGCTCTATCATGATGTGACTTTACCAGCAAGAGCCTTAGAAAATCCCAGCCAGCAAGGCATTGCGAGTATTATAAATACAACCGCACAAGTGATCAGATCACCTGCTTAACGAATGAATAATCCCCGCAACAAGAAACAACAGCAGACCAGCGGCAAGCGTGTCACCGACGATGACAGCTCCCTGTTTCGCGATGCGGTTGGTGAGGTCAAACCGGTTGCAACCGGCAACAAGCGGCAACCTGATAAAACTCCACCCAAAGTCACCACTCGTATGCAGCACAAGGATGATAAAGCTGTGATGCGTGAATTGATGGAAGATTTTCAGGATGTGGATCTTCTTGAAACAGGTGAGCACCTGGCGTGGACTGCACCCGGTATTCAGCGCTCCGAATTGAAGAAACTGAAATCCGGCAAGTATGCAATACAGTCGGAAATAGACCTGCACGGTTTTACGCGTGAACAGGCGAAAAGTGCGGTTGTGGAATTTCTGCATGAAGCGCAGATCAGGCAACTGCGATGTGTCCGTATCATCCATGGTCGCGGCCGTAAAAACCCGGAAAAAGCCCCGGTATTAAAACGCGCTGTTGATAACTGGCTCAGCCATCATAAACAGGTACTGGCCTATTGCTCGGCGCGCGAATCCGATGGCGGTACGGGCGCTGTGTATGTGCTGTTGCGTCGCTCTGACTAAGCAACCTCTGGCCGGCATGGATAAAACTGGCTCGACACCTATCTGGTAAAATCGACACCTGATAATCCAGACCGCGCGAGCCAAACAGGAATTCGACCTGTTGCCAGGATTTAGAAATAACCTCCTGGCAACCGGCTGATCAGGCATTGCCACTAAAAAAGTAAAAGGTTGTGCACGCTAAAATCCCGGCAACCTTAGTGATGACAAGGTAAACACCTATGGCAGCAACCAACAACACTCCATTCGCGCCCGTTTTCGAACGCGCGCTGGACAGCATTGGCAACACACCCATGTTGAAGGTAACCCGCATTGACACGGGCCCCTGCGAGCTTTTCCTGAAACTGGAAAATCAGAACCCCGGAGGCTCCATCAAGGATCGCATAGGGAAATCGATGATCGAAGCAGCAGTAGCGGATGGCCTGGTAGCAGAGGGTGGAACCCTGATAGAGGCGACTGCAGGTAACACCGGTTTAGGGCTGGCACTGGCCGCGGCACAGATGGGCTTCAAACTTATTCTGGTTGTTCCCGATAAGATGGCGCAGGAAAAAATCTTCCACCTGAAGGCACTGGGTGCTGATGTAAGGCTAACGCGATCCGATGTTGGCAAGGGGCACCCTGAATACTATCAGGATCTCGCTTTAACTATTCACAAAAACACACCAGGTTCTTTTTTCATAAACCAGTTTGAAAACCCGGCCAATCCGCGCGCGCATGAAGAATCAACCGGGCCGGAAATCTGGGAGCAAATGCAAGGCGATATGGATGCCATGGTTTGTGGCGTTGGCTCGGGTGGCACGATCACCGGATTAGGTAGATATTTTAAATCGGTGGACCCTTCCATAGAGATGGTGCTGGCCGATCCTGAAGGCTCAATACTGGCTGAATATGTCACAACCGGAAAACTCAACACTGACGTGGGTTCATGGCTGGTTGAAGGTATAGGCGAGGACTTCATTCCTCCGGTTTCCGACCTTTCGCTTGCCAGACATGCCTTCACCATCGGTGATGAGGAAGCGTTTACTGCCGCGCGGGATTTACTGCAAAAGGAAGGCATCATCGGTGGATCGTCCAGCGGCACACTCCTCGCTGCCGCGTTACGTTATTGCCGCGAACAAACCGAACCGAAACGCGTAGTAACTTTCGTGTGTGACAGTGGCAACAAGTACTTGTCAAAAATGTACAACGACGTCTGGATGCAGGACCAGGGCCTATTAGCCCGTGAAGAACATGGCGACTTGCGTGATCTAATCGCCTACAGCCATATGGACAGCGATACTGTCACAGCATCTCCCGACGACACACTTCTGATTGCGCTCAACCGCATGAAACTCTACGATATTTCCCAACTACCTGTGCTCGACGCCAACGGCAAGGTAATCGGTATTATTGACGAGTCAGATATCCTGATCGCTGTTTTTAAAAATCAGGAGCGATTTCAGGAAAAGCTCAGCAACGTCATGTCCACCCAAATTGAAACGGTTGAGGCAAGTGAACCACTTGAATCCTTGTTGCCACTGTACAAGCAGGATCTGGTTCCGATCATTGTCAAAGATCAGGTATTCTGCGGCCTGATCACACGTATTGATTTACTGAATTATCTGCGGCGTAAAGTACGCTAGTTCGATACTGCTGCCTGAATATTAAAACCAACTTCATAGCAAGCTCCCTGCTCTTGCCTGCTGTTAAATTCGTAACTTTGTAAAAGCCCAAAACCACAACTATGGCCAGCAATTTTAAAAACCGACACGGCTTCACCACTCGCACTATTCATGCGGGTCAACAACCGGATCCGTCCACTGGCGCGATAATGCCGCCCATCTATGCTACCTCCACCTATGTGCAGGAAAGCCCAGGGGTACACAAAGGCTACGAATACAGCCGATCGCAAAACCCGACTCGTATGGCTTATGAACGTTGCATCGCCGATCTTGAAAGCGGTGATCAGGGCTATGCATTTGCTTCCGGTCTTGCATCGATTGCGACACTACTGGATACACTTAGCCCGGGAGACCACGTGATCACCATGGATGATCTTTACGGTGGTTCCTATCGCCTTTTTGAAAATGTCAGGCGGGCGTCTCAGGGTCTGGATTTCAGCATGGTAGATCTCTCTGACATCACAGCACTGGAAGGAGCGATAAAACCCAACACACGTATCATATGGGTAGAAACCCCCACCAACCCCTTGCTGAAGCTAGCAGACCTTGAAGCGATAGCCAGCCTCGCCAAAAAACATAATATTCTATGCTGCTGCGACAATACTTTTGCCAGCCCCTGGGTACAGCGTCCGCTGGAGTTTGGCTTTGATCTTGTCATGCATTCGGCCACCAAATATCTCAACGGCCACAGTGATATGGTGGGTGGGGTTCTGGTGGTTCGCGATAATCCGGAACTCGCAGAGAAGCTGGCGTTCCTCCACAATGCAGTCGGTGCGATTCAAGGCCCTTTCGATAGCTTTCTTGCTCTGCGCGGCCTTAAAACACTATCGCTTCGTATGCAGCGCCACTGTGAGAGTGCCCAACAGATTGCTGAATTTCTGGAATCGCATGCGGCAGTCGAGCGAGTTTACTACCCCGGCCTGGCTTCTCATCCGCAACACGAACTGGCCAAGAAGCAAATGGACGGTTTCGGTGGAATGGTAACTGTAGTGCTCAAAGGCGGGCTGGAAGCCGCCACCCAGTTTCTCGAGAAAGTCGAAATTTTTGCGCTTGCCGAAAGTCTTGGAGGTGTCGAGAGCCTGATAGAACACCCGGCAATCATGACGCATGCATCAATCCCTGCCGAAAACCGCAAAGCCCTTGGAATCGACGACGGGCTCGTGAGGCTGTCTGTGGGTATAGAAGATGTGGAAGACCTGGTGGCGGATATAACCCAGGCATTCTGATCAGCGTGTCTAGTGCAGTAGCTCGGTCTCAGGTCGTGTTACTGCTGACATGGCATCAATGGTCGCTTCAGCCACAGTAACGACTTCATCATCCTGTTCAGCAGCATTATCTTCTGCTGCTGACTCTGTTGTTTCAGAAGTTGATGGTTGCCTGTCTGCCTGTAACCCGGTTTCCGACTCTTCCTCCACCACTTCCTGCAACTGAGGCTCCGCCTGTGCAACAGGGTCCGGTTCAGGTGCCAGCTCAACATCCACTGTTTCAGTACCGGCAACCAAAACATCTTCTTCCTGTGTTTCCGAATCGGAAGGCATTTGCTCTTCCTGTAAATCGGTTGCTTGCAAGTCAGTCTCATTTTGCAGGCCGGTTTCTTCTTGCGAGTCTGTGGCAGATGACTCGCTTGCAGATGAGTCAGTTGCAGATGAATCTGCTTCCAGCGCCTCGGCTACATCCACTTCTTCAGGTGCTACAGTGGAATCCAGCATTGCCACATCCTGAGCCAGATCCGGTGCTATTTCGTCGAGCGCTTTTATTTCCGACAACGTGGGTAGCTCACCGATCTTTTTCAGGTTGAAATAATCCAGAAATTGCTTGGTTGTACCGAGCAATGACGGCCTGCCAGGTACATCGCGGTGGCCC
>CALLOA010000045.1 GCA_938005265.1 uncultured Granulosicoccaceae bacterium | reverse complement strand
TTGGCCATTCTTTTTGGTTTCAAACCAGTTTCAGACATCAATTTTTAGTTAAACAAGTAAATCGGAGATTTTAATGAATCTACACGAGTACCAGGCCAAGGCTCTGTTCAAGAGTTATGGCATGCCGGTGCCGGAGAGTATTGTTGCGAACACCGCTGATGATGTGGCGAACGCAATGGGTAAGCTCAGCACATCCAAGGTCGTAGTAAAAGCACAAGTCCATGCTGGTGGGCGTGGTAAGGCAGGTGGGGTGAAGCTGGTTGATACGGCTGATGAAGCTCGTGACTATGCCAAGAGCCTTTTGGGTACAAACCTCGTCACCATCCAGACTGATGCTGATGGTCAGCCAATCAACTTTATGCTGGTTGAAGAGACTTGCAACATCGAAGATGAGTTGTATCTCGGAATGGTCATTGACCGCGCCAGTCAGCGTGTTGTCATTATGGCATCCACTGAAGGTGGTATGGATATCGAAACCGTGGCTCACGAAACGCCGGAGAAAATTCTCAAGGCGAGTCTTGATCCGCTGGTAGGGCTCATGCCTTACCAGGTGCGTGAGTTGGCATTCGGGCTCGGTTTTAACAAAGAGCAGATGAAACAGTTTGGTACGCTGTTGGGTGGTTTGTGCAAATTGTTTGTCGAAAAAGACCTGGCGCTGGTAGAAATTAATCCGCTGGTTATTACCAAAGAAGGTGATCTGCTGTGTCTGGACGGCAAGATCAATATTGACGGCAATGCACTGTACCGACACAAAGATCTGGCTGAGTTGCAGGACAAGACGCAGGAAGATGAGCGTGAACTGCGGGCCTCCGAATGGGATCTCAACTATGTTGCCCTGGAAGGCAATATCGGGTGCATGGTAAATGGTGCGGGCCTGGCCATGGCAACCATGGACATTATCAAACTGAGCGGCGGGCAGCCAGCCAACTTTCTGGATGTAGGTGGAGGTGCGACCAAGGAGCGGGTTGAAGAGGCACTGAAAATTATTCTTTCAGACCCCGATGTGAAAGCAATTCTGGTTAATATCTTTGGCGGCATCGTGCGCTGTGACCTTATCGCGGAAGGCATCATTGGTGCGGTGGCAGATGTTGGCATTGAGGTACCGGTGGTGGTGAGGCTCGAAGGTACCAAAGCCAAAGAAGGTATTGAATTGCTCGACAAGAGTGGTCTTAATCTGATTTCAGCCAGCGATCTCGGGGATGCTGCGAAAAAAGCCGTGGCGTCAATCGGGGGTGCAGCATGAGCGTCTTAATCAACAAGAATACCAAAGTGATCTGTCAGGGTATGACAGGTGGCCAGGGTACGTTTCATTCAGAGCAGGCAATCGAATACGGTACCAAAATGGTCGGCGGTGTGACGCCGGGTAAAGGTGGTTCCAAGCATCTCGACTTGCCGGTTTTCAACACGGTTCGTAATGCCGTTGATGAAACGGGTGCTGATGCCAGTGTTATTTATGTACCGGCGGCCTTTTGCAAGGATTCGATTATTGAAGCGGCTGATGCAGGCGTACCTTTGATCGTGTGTATCACCGAAGGTATACCCACGCTTGATATGCTGGAAGCCAAAATTGCGGTAACGCAAAACGGTGTGCGGCTGATTGGTCCGAACTGTCCGGGTGTGATTACTCCGGGAGAATGCAAGATCGGCATCATGCCGGGTTCCATTCATAGTGCCGGCAAGGTCGGTGTGGTTTCGCGTTCCGGTACCCTGACTTATGAGTGTGTTAAACAAACCTCTGATCTGGGTTATGGGCAGAGCACCTGTATCGGCATAGGTGGTGACCCGATTCCCGGTACCAACTTTATTGATGCATTGGCCCTGTTTCAGGAAGATCCGCAAACTGAAGCGATCCTGATGGTAGGTGAGATTGGTGGTTCGGCAGAAGAAGAGGCAGCTGAATTCATCAAGAGTAATGTCACCAAGCCGGTCGCCGCTTATATCGCGGGCGTTACTGCACCTCCTGGAAAACGTATGGGGCATGCCGGGGCTATCATTGCGGGCGGCAAAGGTACGGCTGATGATAAATTTGCCGCTCTTGAAGCTGCTGGTGCAACGATCACCCGCTCACCCGCTGAGCTTGGCCAGGCAGTCAAAAAAGCCACCGGCTGGTAATTCAGCGCTGCTGGTTCTCTTATACTAACCCTGCTACCCGTCTGCTCATGTGCAGAGGTGGCAGGGTTTAGTGTCTCGCAAAATTCGAAAAAAATTTCTTGTAGTTTGTCTACCTGCACATTGTTAAGTAACTGTTAAAAGATTAAATCCTGCCCGTTTTTTGACATGTGTCAGGTAACAGTTTGCTTAACGAGACGGCTCTGGTGCCACCCCCCGTCAGATCTCACTGGAATTTGGCTTTGTAGCTTAATTACTGTGCATAGAGCAGTTTGTGAAGTCCTCTGACAAGCATCGTTAACTCCAATACTGACTATAGCTTTAGTCGGTTACATCCAATGCTTTAATTCACTAGAGTCACATCAGAAGTAGCCGCTCGTCTTAACAAATATGGCAGTGGTTGCATGCTAAGCGTGTTGCAGGTCACATCTTGTTGTCGCGATTAGCTTGCGCTGTTCAGCGGACACGGTCCGGTAAAACCGCAACAAGTGTCAATGCTGAACATCAATTTACAGGTTCGTACTGCCGTTACGTTAGTTGTGTAAATGAATCGCTGACGCAAGTAAGGTGCTGGCTCAATGTGGCAAGGGAAATCTGGTATTGGAATAGAAGACCATTTTTCGCGTTGCTGAAGATTTTTTACGGTTCAAACGTAACTGCTTGGACTGAAGTTAATACGGTTGCTGAGTGATAAAACGACCGGGGTGAAAATACCATGAGTTCAAAATATAACGTACTTATTCTGGGTGCTTCCTATGGTTCGCTGCTTGCCAGCAAACTCCTGGTAGCAGGGCATTCTGTAACGATGGTGTGTACACCTTCAACAGCCAGCTTGATTAATGAGAAAGGCACGCTTGTAAAGCTACCGGTCAAAGGGCGTGATGATCTGGTCGAAATAGAATCCAAAAAAGTGGAAAGTATAAATCCTGGCGCTACCGTAAAGGCAGCTGCACCGGACGATGTGCAGCCTGCTGAATTTGATCTGGTTGTGCTCGGAATGCAGGAGCCGCAATACAGTTCACCGGGAGTACGCGATCTGTTGCAGCGGGTAGCTGTGGCTAAGGTTCCGTCAATGGCGATAATGAATATGCCACCTCTGCCGTATCTTCGCCGCTTGAAAGGCCTGGATGTCGAGCCCTTGATGGAGTGTTATGCCGAGCCTGAATTGTGGAAGGATTTTGATCCTGATCTCGTCACTCTGGCAAGCCCTGATCCGCAGGCATTCAGGCCTGAAGATGCAGGCAAGAATGTTCTGCAAGTCAGCCTGCCGACCAACTTCAAGGTAGCTGCATTCCCGGACCCTGCTCACACTGCCATGTTGACGCAAATTCAGGACGACATCATCGATATTAAGTGGGAGCTACCTGAAGGTGGTTCCACAGAACTGCCAGTGAAGCTTAAGGTATTTGATTCGCTGTTTGTTCCGCTGGCAAAGTGGAGCATGCTGGTCACTGGAAACTACCGTTGTGTTTTAGCAAACGATATGCAGTCGATTAAGGAAGCGGTGCACGGTGATCTTGACCAGTCGCGAGAAGTTTACCAATGGGTGGTTTCACTGTGCGAAACACTCGGAGCAGATGCTGCTGATATGGTGCCTTTTGATAAATATGCCAAAGCAGCTTCGGGCCTCGTGAAACCCTCGTCAGCTGCCAGGGCACTCTTTGCAGGCGCGCAGAATATAGAACGTGTGGATGCTCTGGTCAGAAATATTGCGGCCCAGCACGGTTTGCAACATGAGTCGCTGGACAACACCGTATCCCACGTTGATGGCCACCTGGCAGCCAACCGGCTGCAGAAAAAAGCTTCCTGACCAGGCATTGGTGGTAATAGGCTTCGCCCAAGTCTTGACACCAACCCCGGTTTTTACGCTTTCGTCATCATCGCCAGGAATTTTTGTAGTGCCACCCAACCCGGAACTCTCCGGGTTGGCTGTATAATTACCAGCTTTCCAGCAGAAGGAATCTCGTGATGGCGATGCTCATAATCGGGCTGGTAATTTTTCTTGTCCCGCATTCATTATCGATATTAGCGCCACAGTGGAAACGTGAGAAATCACAATCGCTGGGCAGTATCTTCAAAGCCGTCTACGCTATCGTATCCCTGATTGGTCTGGTGCTGATTGTGTATGGCTATTCGCTGACCCGAATCAATCCGGTATTTATCTGGAACCCGCCACCGATAATGTCGCTTATTTCAGCGCTGCTGTTGCTTGTTGCCATGGTGCTGCTGGTTGCGGCCTATGTGCCACGCAACCGGCTAAAGTCTGCAGTAGGGCACCCTATGCTTGTGGCAACAAAGGTCTGGGGGTTCGCACATTTGCTGTCCAACGGCCGCCTGGGTGACATGGTTCTATTCGCCACACTGATGCTCTGGGCTGTACTGCTTTACACCACACTTAAACGCCAGGACCGTCTGCTAAGCGAAACAACACCGGGTGACTCACTGAAGGCAGAACGCAATGAAACTGCCCTTGTTCCCACGGTGATAACAGTGGTCCTGGGGCTTGGTTTGTGGGCATTTTTCGCCATGTGGTTGCACGTCAGGCTGATTGGTGTAGCGCCCTTTGGAGCCTGATTTTTAGAGGCTTGTTTTTTTTGAGCCTCTATTTTCGAACCAGTTTTTCTGAGAATCACGCTGCGGCAGTTAATTCACAACCTTCAACCGTGATGCGATGCATGAGTCGGCGCTCGCCTGCATAGTCATTCAATGCGCGATGCCAGGTGGCACGATTGTCCCAGAACGCCACCGAACCTTCCTGCCATTCGAAACGGTGCATCAAAGCCTCGTTCTGGCAATGCTGATAGAGCCGCTCGAGTAGTTGTTGGCCTTCAGTTTCGTCTAGTTCGTTTACTTTAGTGGTGAATTGTGGATTGACATAAAGAGCTGGGCGGGCACTGAAAGGATGGCTGATAACTAGCGGATGCACTGAGTCCTGTGTGGCTGCAGAGGTATTGGAAAGTCTGCCTGCCAGATCGCTACTGGTATCCTGGGTGTAGGCCTGTGCACCAAATACATGGCGGCTGGAATGAGTGGCAGTCAGATTACTTATCAGTTGTTTGGTATCTGTATCCAGAGTTTCCCATGCGCTGAACATGTTGATAAAAATGGTATCACCACCGTTCTTTGGCAGTTCCCGCGCGACCAGTATGGACCCCAGTGCCGGGATTTGATCGTAGCTGTGGTCGGTATGCCATTGCTCACCAATATTTTTTTCCTGAGTGGGTTCTTTTAGTACCTGCGCAATTTGCGGGTACTCATCTACTGCTTGAAAAAAACGATTAATGTTTATCTTGCCAAATTTCTCAGCCAGGCGTATGTGACCTTCCGGGGTGATTGACTGTTCTCTAAAGAAGGCTACTCCATATTGGCCGAGCGCATTTTTTATAAGATCTATATCCTCATCACTCGTTTGATTGAGATCTATACCCTGGATAATTGCACCGGCATTGCCGGCTGAAACAACTTCGACACTCATTGGTTCAAGGCTCCTTGTTCGTTAGTTGTTAAAAGTATCGCAAGCGTTCAGGTCAATCAACACCTCAGTTCGAAAGCTGTGATTGAACCCTTGCCAAGGGTTTGCATTTTCACACAAGTTCCGGTGGCCTGTTAAGCCATAGCCGTTTCCTAAAGTAGTGGTTTGTGAGTGCAGGGCCACTTGTCGGCTTTTTAAGCAATAGTTTCCGTTTCGTTAGAAATGTTTAAAAAATTCACTACTACAGCTCGAAAGCTGCTGTATAGCTGTTTTTTCTGAATACAGTCGGCTCCAAGAAGAGTGATTAGAGAGTTCGGAATCGTCATGGCTGGAACTTTGGTTTGGTGAGCTCGTCTCAATGGCACCCAGACAGTGGGTAGAAGCATGTTTGAACGAGAACTTAATTAAAGTTAATCAGGAGTTTTTGATGCGCACTAGCACGTCAATTGATCAAGCTGCAGTAATTGGAGATGGTAACGGCTCACGCCGCGGATTAGGCTGGCATCACGCTACGATGTTCCTGATTGCTGCATTGTTTGTTTTTGCAGCGACTAATGCAAATGCTGCTCCTCGCATAAACACGCTTGAAAAGTCAGGCCTGCTAGGCAAATTTAAAGAGTCGGGAATTGCTGTACGTGGCTATGACACAGTGGCTTATTGGACTGAAGGCAAACCGGTGAAAGGCTCTGAATCATTTAAGGTCGATTGGGAAGGTGCTGCCTGGCATTTTGCTTCGCAGGAAAACGCTGATTTGTTTGCGGCTGACCCTGTGAAGTATGCACCCCAGTATGGCGGTTATTGTGCTTACGGTGTGGCTCAGGATGCGTTGGTCAAAATCGAACCCGAGAACTGGGTAATTATCGAAGATAAGCTTTACCTCAACTTCAACGATGGTATTCAGGATAAATTTGATAAAGACGTATTGGGTTTTATCAAGTCAGCTGACGCGAAATTTGAAGCACTGCTGGCGCAGTAGTTGTGATCAAAATAGTTGTTTTTACATAAATTAATAATACGGGT
The DNA here is from genome assembly GCA_938005265.1 of uncultured Granulosicoccaceae bacterium. Taxonomy (GTDB): domain Bacteria; phylum Pseudomonadota; class Gammaproteobacteria; order Granulosicoccales; family Granulosicoccaceae; genus CALFCE01. The sequence continues at coordinate 29,853 of CALLOA010000045.1, read as the reverse complement.
TTGATTGTCATTATTTTGCAATGATTGTTATAAAGTGTCGCGCAAATCATGGCGATGTCGCTGAAACTTGTAACATGGAGTCTGGTCGTAACACGAGAATAAATTGACTGGCCTTGCCAAGGACGACCAAACCCTGTTTTTTTGTTGTGAGTTCTGTTATGAAGAAATCAAGTTTAGAAATTGCCGAACATTCACTTAGTGGTGCTGGTGTAGATGCCAGTAAGCGCCAAACCCTTAGAATTTTAGGTGGAACGGTTGTTCTTGCTACCGCAAGTTCTGCAGCATTTTCAGATGAAAACAGCGACGCTAATTTATCTCAGCATGAGGTTGCATCACTTGGGAAAAACCAAAATGTGGCATTAAATTCGGCGTCTGAACTGTCGATATCGCTAACACTCGAACCGGTGCCCACTTTGAGTATCACTAACAAATCAGACGAACTGATCGCCCTGAGACATGTGTATCCCGGTATCGTGCATGCGGGACAACAGAGCTTTGATATCAATGAGGCGTTTGCAGATGATGTCTGTGTGATAGATGCCGGGCAAACCTGTTTTATGAACATACACCCGATTAAAAGCACAGATCCTGAAACAAATTTTCCGCGCCACCTTTACAGTAAGCAGCCCTTGCGTGTAGCTTCAGTAACAGGTGCAGATAGTCGCGGCCCGTTAATCAACTCCACTCGCAGTTTCTATTCCTAGGGTTTATTCCCAGGGTATTCCTATTCCCAGGGTATTCCTATTCCCAGGGTATTCCAATACCCGTTCCACGTTCCAATACACGTTCCAAAGCATAGGCCTGATCCCCTTGCCTGCTTGATTAGCAGGCAGGGTGGGAATACACGCGCGGGGCTATGTACGTCGACGGCGTCGTCGTGCACGCCTGCCGCTTTGGCCCTCGTCAGATGATGAGCTTGCCTGTCGCTCCGGCATTTGCACCACTTTACACAGTTCAGTGAAGTCAGCAGATTTATTCGGGAACGCCATGGCATCCACAAAATGTTCCTGAAAGCGTGCCTCTACGGCAGTTTCTATTTTTTCAACCGACTGTACGACCGTTTCGATTTCCTGTCGTGCAGCTACATTCATAAGCGCAATACGAGCACCATTGCCGGCAGCATTGCCAGCAGACGATACGTGCTGTAGATCGCAATCAGGAATTAGCCCGATAACCATTGCATACTTCACATCGATGTGACTGCCAAAGGCTCCTGCCAGGCGTATGCGTTCGACAGAGCTAATTTCCAGTTTATCCATCAGTAAGCGCACACCTGCATACAATGCCGCCTTCGCAAGCTGGATCTCACGTACATCGTTTTGAGTGATGACTATGCGAACATCGCCGTCGTGTAACAGGTAAGAAAAAGTGCGTCCCTCTTCCAGGATTCGATCACTTTTAGATTGCAGTTCACCTTGTATCACACCGTCCTGGTTGATGATGCCCGTGAGGAACATTTCGGCAATCACTTCGATGATGCCAGAGCCGCAAATACCGCTAACCCCCAGTGACTTGTTGGCTTCGGCAAAGTCCGGAGCATCTGACCAGACATCAGAGCCGATCACGCTGAATCGTGGTTCCAGTGTTTCGCGATCTATTCTCACACGTTCAATGGCACCGGGAGCTGCGCGCTGGCCGGAGCTGATTTGCGCGCCTTCAAATGCAGGGCCTGTCGGGCTGGAGCAGGCCAGCAATCGATCTTTGTTTCCCAGCACAATCTCGGCGTTAGTGCCCACATCCACGAGCAGTGTGGCAGGTTCCAGCGTATAGGGTTTCTCGGCGAGAACCACCCCTGCAGCATCGGCTCCCACATGTCCGGCTATGCAGGGCAGGATATACGTTCGGGCATTCGGGTTAGCATGGATGCCCATATCGCGTGCAGCCAGTGACGCTGCTTCATCGAAAGCCAGTGCAAAGGGCGCCCAGCCCAACTCAACAGGATTGATGCCCAGTAACAGGTGATGCATTACCGGGTTTGCCACGAAAGTGATGTCGAGGATATCGTTTATGCTGGCGTCTTCGTGGCCATCGACATTTGCTGCAGCTTCCTCGCAAACGGCGACCAGCAGTTGATTGATGGATTCAATCACGGCTTCTGTCATTTCAGCATCACCGCCGGGGTTCATCATCACATATGACACACGGCTCATCAGATCTTCACCAAAGCGTATCTGCGGGTTCATCGCACCGCTACTGGCAAGTACTTCTCCATCCACCAGATTGCAAAGGTGGGCAGCAATGGTGGTGGAACCTACATCGATGGCAACACCATAGGCACGGTCATGGAATCCTGGCCATACCGACAATATCCTTTTTGAAGGAGTGGCTTGCGTAGCGCCTTGTACAGCCGTGGCTTCTTTTGATGAAGGATCGTAGACCGCCACCGTAACCTTCCATTCGCCATCACGCAGTATGGTCTGCAGTGATGAAAACAGGCTTTTCTCGCAAGTCAGGTTTTCAAGCTGCCACTCCTTGTGCAGTGCTTTTTTAAGTCGTTTGAGATCACCAGACGGGTCATGCATGTCAGGTTGTTGCACTTCAACATAGTAAAGTCGCACACTGGGGTCCAGTGTTATGTTGACGTGATCAGCAGCTTTTCTGATGACCTGGCGGTGAACCTGGCTGTCCTCAGGCACATCAATGACTACATCACCTTGCAATTTAGCCTGGCAACCAAGGCGGCGTCCGGCCTTCATTTCACCTTTGATCTTCTCGTAACGTTCTTCGTTGGGCCCGAATGGTGTCAAATGATCACTGCTGCTAACAACCTTGTGTTTGGAAAACTCACCCTCACTGCATAAAACCTGGCAGCGTCCGCAGATGCCGCGTCCTCCGCAGACGGAATCAAGGTCAACTCCCAGACTACGCGCAGCCTGCAGGACTGGCGTGCCTATTGGAAACTCACCGCGTTTTCCGGTAGGCGTAAAAATTATCCGCGCTGTCGCCTGACTGGATGAGTTGTCGTTGTTAATGTCGGTTTCCTGGGTCACAAGATTTGCCTGTGTGCTAAAGCGGGAACTCGAAACGTCATAGGATTGCGTGAGCTTACTTTGCGCTACGACGACGCCTGCTTGGCCTGCGGCCACGGGCGGCTTCGCCTTCAGCAGCCGGTTCGCGATATTTGCGAATCCACGACAGGCAATCCTTGTCGTTCCCCATCAATACATCAGCCGCCATAATCGAGCGCATGACTTCTTCGTGTATGGGGTTGGTTATTGATGATGTCATGCCGGCTGCCATTGCCATACTTAGAAACGCACCGTTTATGCCATTGCGTTGTGGCAAACCGAAACTGATATTGGATGCACCGCAGGTCGTATTGCACTTTAGCTCGGTACGTATGCGCTGCAGAATATCAAACACCTGGCGCCCGGCGGTCGACATCGCACCGATGGGCATGACCAAGGGGTCTATAACTACATCCTGGTAGGGGATGCCGTGATCTGCTGCACGCTCAACAATCTTCTTTGCGACTGAAAACCTGACATCAGGATCTTCGGAAATACCTGTTTCGTCGTTTGATATGGCAACAACTGCCGCGTTGTACTTGGCAACCAGTGGCAGCACGCGTTCCAGTACTTCATCCTCGCCAGTTACCGAATTCACCAAAGCCTTGCCTTCATAGACTTCCAGGCCAGCTTCCAGGGCTTCAATGATTGATGAGTCTATGGAAATAGGCGCGTCAGTAATTGACTGTACCAGTTTGATGGCTTTGGCCAATAGTGCGGGTTCGTCAGCCAGTGGTATCCCGGCATTGACATCTAGCATCTGTGCGCCTGCTGCAACCTGGGCAAGGGCGTCAGCTTCGACACGGCTGAAATCACCGGCTTTCATTTCTTCAGCAAGAATTTTCCGTCCCGTAGGATTAATGCGTTCGCCAATGATTGTGAACGGGCGGTTATCGCCAATAATGTGTTCGCGTGTTGCCGAGCTGATAATTGTATCGGTCATTACAAATTTTCCGTGGTTGCCACCTGCAGGTTAGATGGGTAGCTGTGGGTCTGTTTACCGTTTACCGGTTTAAAAAACCAGCAGTGTCGTTACCTAATTTTCGCGTTTTAATGTTTATGATTCAGGTGCGGAGCTTTTCGCTGTGACGTGAGCGTTGCTTTCGCAGCACGCTGTATCATTCGTGTTCCGAATAGTCATGCAAAGTTTGTTGTTCGTATTGTCTTGGGTGCCAGGGTACACGACCATTAAGTACACCAGATGCATCAACGATATTGGCGACATTTTCTTCCTGCCTGTAAGCCATGATGTGTACGCCATTAATACCTTCAATTTCACGTGCTTGTTGTATCATCTCGATACAAATTTTCTGTCCTTCCGCTTTTTGATTGTCAGCGCCTTTGAGTCGGTCAATAACGTTGTCTGGTATATGCACACCGGGAACGTTGCTGCGAATCCATTCTGCGGTCCGGGCTGATGCTAAAGGGCCGACACCCAGCAGGATAAAAACTTCTTTGTCGAGTCCCAAATCGCGAACTTGTGTCATGTAGGATTGCAGTCGATCGATGTCGTAACAGTACTGAGTTTGTACAAATTGCGCACCGGCTGCCACTTTTTTTGCCAGACGCTGCGGCCGCCAGTCAAAGGGTGGTGCAAACGGGTTGGCAGCAGCGCCAAGAAATACTCTCGGAGCAGAATCGATAGCGCGGCCACTCTGAAAGCAGGAATCATCACGCAGAGTACGCGCAATTTCCAGTAGTGACATGCAGTCGAGGTCAAAGACTGGTTTAGCTTGCGGATGGTCGCCGGTTTGTACACCGTCACCTGACAGGCAGAGCATATTGCAGACGCCCATCGCAGCAGCACCGAGAATATCACCTTGTATGGCGATACGGTTTTTATCCCTGCAGGAGATTTGCATAATCAGGGCGTAGCCCATCCTGCAGAGTAGGGCGCACACGGCAACACTACTCATGTGGCAATGTGCGCCACTGCCATCAGTTGCATTGATGGCATCAACATAGCCATCGAAAATGCGTGCGCGTTTGTAAACTTCTTCCGGGTCGGCGGAATCGGGGGGCGCCAGTTCAGTCGTGACTGCAAATTCTCCCGCTCGCAATACACGTTCGAGGCGACCTGGCGATGTGTGGCCGGGCAGTATTGGCAGCGGGTATCCGGGAACCGGCTCGTCGTCGAATTTCATTCTTACACCTTGTCGCTGGTCAAAGCGTCGTCTGAGTTTGCTGCAGCGGTTTCTGCGGCCTTTTCACGCGCTACCCGCAGCCATGACGATGAACCCTTTAGCGTATAGTCAACCGGGAACTGCACTTCATTCAGGTTATTAGCTGACTGCATCAGTGCATGGCCTTTGACAGCTTCAACCCACACACAAGCCATCTCGGGTTTGACTTCGCAGTTTCCGTTCTCACGTACTCCACCACAGGGACCATTGCGCAAGGTCTTGGGACAATTCATCGGGCATGACATGCCGGTGGAGCTCAATGCGCACTGACCGCACATCTGACAGTCAAAAAGCACGCCTTTGACCGATTTCTCGATTAGTGCCATGGGTTTTTCGACGCGCTCATATCCCACGCGCTCGAACACGGGTGCCAAGCGCACCAGGCACTTTTCAACGGCGTTGTAGACTTTTTCAAGGAGTCCAGCATGCCTGACTGACCAGAGTCTGACTTTGTACATGGTCTTGGCCCCGATTAGTTTGGTGGTAGCTTTTTTTCCACATACATAGAGCAGATGCATGTGGCTACCAGGTTGGTATTGGACGAAGAACTTTTCCTCGTATAAATAAAATTCGACTAAAAATTCGAGAGCTTCAGTTCTTGAGATTCTCGGTTAACCCTTTGGCTTTAGTCAGGGCTTCCAGCTGTTCGTCGTTAAACTCGGCTTCCAGTTCGTCAGCACGTTGGCGCGCGACCACTGCCAGCTCACCTTCAACTGATACTTCCTCGCGTTTCCAGTCAGCCATGTAGGCATCGGATGTTCCTGCACCTGCACGCATTGCGGCGCGATCGATAGCGACTTGAAAGCGATCGTCAAGCATAATTTTCGAGGTTTTACGTCCTGCTTTTGCTATCACTTGTGACGGTATATCCCGCCAGTAGATAGTAATCAGTTTTGCCATAACATTTGTTTCCGTCACCGGAGCAGTCGATCAATAATCCGCAACCGGTTAATTGGTCATTGTGTCAGTCCGAGATGATACGAACTCCACTGAGTGCATTTTCGAACTTTTCCAGACCTGTGTGGATATGCTCAAACGACAGATTTAGTGCTGCTGCAGCCTGTTTCGCCTTGTTCATCAAACTTTCGTTGTTTTGTTGTGACAGGTAGACCAGCCTGTTGTAGTTACCAAAATACATGGATAGTAATTCCGGATGATCATTAATACCCAATTCGCCCAGTATCAGGCGGTCGAAATTTGCTGCCAGGTAGTCTGTGAGGTAGAAAGTGCCGATATCATCATTAGCGATGTTATCGAAGTTCTTGGTGCCCGCAAAAAAAGCATAGCAGTGATCGCCATCCAGCCTGTCTATGCCGTGGTTTTCCGGCTCATCAAGCAAGGCGTCAAGCCTGCCACCGGTGCCACAGTCGCCGTAAGCTATAAAGATGCGGCTGAAGCGGTCGCGTTCGCTAGACAGTTTCTCGCGAATAGCAGGTACGATTTTGTCAGGGGTGTTGTGCCATTCTGCGGGCAGGCACTGGACTTCAATATGTGACCAGTTGTTGGCCTTAAAAACTGCGATTAGCTCGTGCGCGATGGCACCACAGCCGATGATTAGTGTGGATTTTGAGCTGCCTGCCATTTGCCTGGTTCACCACGATGGTTACAGCGACGACTAATGCATATGCATACGAACGTCATCGCATGCGAAGATCACTATGCTCGCCGTTTTGTTAAGCACTGAAGTTGTCAGTGCTCAACTTGAGATTGCAATTTGAGCCGTGTTGACCTTGCCATGGCCATGGCAGCAAGGCAACAACATTGGCACAAGCCAACAATAAAACTAGCTGGCAGCGCGCCTTTCCTGAATAAGAGATTTTGCAGTCTCGACCGCCACAGCCGCATCTCGACAGTACGCGTCAGCACCAACAGCCTCACCGAACTCTTCATTTAATGGTGCGCCGCCCACCAGAACGATGAAGTCATCACGCATGCCTTGTTCCTTCAAAGTATCAATAACAACTTTCATGTACGGCATGGTGGTTGTCAGCAGTGCCGACATACCGAGAATGTCCGGTTTGTGTTCTTCCAGTGCCGCCAGGTAATCCTCGACCGGGTTATTGATACCCAGATCGATCACTTCAAACCCTGCGCCTTCGAGCATCATGCCAACGAGGTTTTTGCCAATGTCGTGTATGTCGCCTTTAACCGTACCGATGACAACCTTGCCGATGGGTGGTGCGCCGGTTTCAGCCAGTAGCGGGCGTAAAATCGCCATGCCACCTTTCATTGCATTCGCAGCCATCAATACTTCAGGTACGAATAGAATGCCGTCGCGGAAGTCGATGCCGACAATGCGCATACCTTCAACCAGCGCATCGTTCAGTACCTTATCAGCCGACCAGCCTCGTTCCAGCAGGATGTTGGTGCCTTCTTCGATCTCTTCCTTAAGGCCGTTATACAGATCGTCGTGCATTTGTTCGACCAGCTCATCATCGTTGAGCTCGGAAAGAATGATGTCTTCTTCGTCGTCGTATTCTTCTTCTGACATGGTTCTTACCACCAGGTTGCCATCGTATTGATTGGCTTTGTTGTTATAAACAAGGCGTAAATGTATTCCGCGTATTAGACAGTAGCGTAGACAGTGCGGTAAGTCCGTGGTTGCTCTGCCGACGACGCTATAAAGCTGATTTACGACACCGATGTTTCCACAATGCAACCCTTGAACCAATGTGCCCGGTAGCTCGCACTTTCCAGCAGGGCGTTTCTACGCAGTTTTCGACCGATTTCTGATCGTAAAAAAGCTGGTCGAAAAAAGCTGCACTTAACTGCCTGTGAAGTTAGGAGGCCGTTTTTCCAGAAAAGCCTGCACCCCTTCACGAAAATCACGTGTCTGACTTGCCGCTGCCTGAAAATCCCGCTCCAGATCGAGCTGCGCGTCCAGTGTGTGGTCCCAACTTTGGCGAAGCAGTTTTTTCATAAAGGCAAGGCCGGTGGTGGGAGCGGTGGCAAAGCGTTCAGCGATGCGTTCCACCACCGTGCTCAGATCATTGTCATCCACACACTGCCAGATCATACCCCATTGTTCTGCCTGCTCAGCACTGATCTTGTCACCCAGCAAGGCCATGGCCATTGCACGAGGTCCGCCGACCAGACGTGGCAGCGACCAGGTGCCTCCTGCATCCGGCACCAGCCCGATATTGCAGAATGACTGCACAAAGCTTGCAGAGCGCGCCGCGATGACTATGTCGCAGGCCAGGGCAATGTTTGCGCCTGCCCCTGCTGCAACACCGTTTACCGCGGCAACTACGGGCATGTCCAGGCTCGCTATGCTGCGAACCAGCGGATTGTAGTTCTTTTCCACAGTGTCCGAGAGGTTGCTGAAATCAAGGTCACCCAGATCCTGCCCGGCACAAAAACCACGACCAGCGCCACTAATGACAAGACAACGCGTACCCTCAGTCGTTTGCACTCTAAGCAGGGCAGTGCGAATTTCTTCGAACATCTCTTCGGTAAAACTATTGAGTTTGTCCGGTCGATTGAAAGTGAGTCTGGCTATGCCATTCCCGGAGATTGAGAAATGAATATTGTTGAAATCGTTACTGCTGCTCATGGTCGGTTTCCCTGTGCTCGATCTTGAATTCGTTGCTTGTCAAACCGGCCGTTTGATAGCTTTGGCTGATTGCCAGCCTTGGACTGCCGGAGAAGCCGTAAAAAGGTCGGCTGGTTCTTTTGCTGAACAATCTGACAGAATTCGACAATGTGAGCAAGCCGTCATTTTAACGATAAAGTGCAGCAGAATGCTGCGCTGCCGCGCATCCGTCTTAATTGTTAACTTACACACCTGATTGCATGCTCTAGTATGTAAGCACACTTATTCAAGGAGAGCATGCGCATGCCCATGCCTGCATCCAATCTGGTTCTAATGCTATTGATTGGCCTGACTTTCGGCGGTGTTTCCGCGGTATTTTTGCGAGCAAGGCGCAGTGGTTTTGTTGTCAACGTGCTGCTGGGTGTTATCGGTGCAACACTCGGTGCGATGCTGCCGGTTCTGATAGGCAGTGCGACGCAAGTCGATGTCAGTGATTTTACCTATCTGTTGCGCGCTCTGATGGGCTCGTTCATGTTGGTCGTGCTGGCCAGCCTGTTTCGTTCTGCCAAGCCCCGCGGTACCTGAATAGAAAGGTAGCTTCGGCTACCCAATCTAGTTCATCGATTCCTTACCCCTCTTGCCCACTTACCCCAATCTCCGTCCGATCGCTACCCGACCAATGTTGGTCCTGTCAATCAGTCTTGTTATCCCTTGTTATCACTTGTTATCCAATGGGGCGATCAGAACTAAGTAGCTTGTGCACTTCGTTTACCGCCAAAGATAACATTGCAAAATCGACGCTGCTGCTGGCTTTCAATTCATTGACCAGTTCGCTGTACTTCCTCGCTGCAGTTTCTTTTTTAAGCGACCAGCTTTTGATGCGGTTGGCCGGGTCTGCGTTGTCATCAGTGTTGGCGATCACTTCGGCACAGAGATATCTTTGCTGGTAGTGCAGGTCACTGCGAAGTTCGGATTTAGCAAGTTTATGCCAATGAGTCCTGACGTCCAGCTGGGAGATTTCGTCGCGCAACCATTGCAAATCGAGAAATACGCCAAGCTCGAAATAAACAGCCGCTGCCGCGTCGACATCAGTGTCTAGCGATTTGCTGATCTCGACGATGTCCAGAGCACCGGACAAAGGCACGACTTGAGCAACCTTGCTGGCTACTTCCGTCGGGCTACCTGCATTGACGAAGTAATCCGTCCGTCCGTCCAGTGTCGTGCGATTAACACTTGCCAGGCATTCCGGCATGCTGTTCACAAGCTCCGATATGCCCGGTTTGAAATGTTCCACCAATTGTTTGATTGTCTGTGACTGGCGCCGTGATCGCAATATCCAGTGAATCGCACGTTCAGCCAGGCCGCGTACCAGAATGTGCATGGTGCTTTGTACATCAGCAGAAATTTTATTATCCAGTGCCTCAATACTGGACCACATTTTCTGCAGATCAAAAATATCGCAAACGGCAATAAAAGCACTGGCAACCTCGGCCTCACTGGAGCCCAGTTCTTCCTCCAGTCGGAACAGGTAGGTAGGTCCGAGACGATTAACCAGGTCATTGGTTGCAAGCGTTGCAATAATTTCTCGATGTAGTCTGTGATTTGCAATTTGGTCGGCATATCGCTCGCCGAGACGGTCAGGGAAATAATCGATTAGCCTGGTGCAAAGGTAAGGGTCGTCGGGGAATGGTGAGTCGAGAAGCTGGTTGTATAGCGTCATCTTGCTATAGGAAACCAATACAGCTATTTCAGGTGAATGCAGGCCGCCATCAGTGGCCAGGCGTTCAGCAATTTCATCCTTGCTAGGCAGGAATTCGATGTCACGGTTTAGTAGTTCAGCTTCTTCAAGACTGGCTATAAATCTCGCGTGTTCGTCCAGCAGCGCATCAGCTTCGCTGTGAGTGTGGCTGATGCATTGTGTTTGCAGGTAGTTGTCTTGCAGTACCAGTTGAGCTACCTCATCCGTCATTTCGGCAAGTAACTGATCACGATGCTTAAGTGTCAGATCTCCGCTGGCAACAATGCTGTTAACAAGAATTTTGATGTTAACTTCATGATCCGAGCAATCCACTCCCGCTGAATTATCTATGGCGTCTGTATACATCTTGCCACCGCCGGCTGCAAATTCTATTCGTCCACGCTGCGTACAACCCAGATTGCCTCCCTCGCCAATAACGCGGCAACGTAGCTCGTTTGCATCTACACGCAATACATCGTTAGCGCGATCGTGTGCATCGAGGTGGTTCTCTTTCGAGGACTTTATATAGGTTCCTATTCCGCCGTTCCACAACAGATCAACAGGCGATTTGAGTATCGCGTTGATCAGCTGTGTTGGTGTCATTGATTGATTTTCAATGCCAAGCGCCAGGCAAGCCTCGTCAGACAAATCGATTTTTTTTGCACTTCGCGAGAATACAGCGCCACCCCTTGAGATTAGTGACGTGTCGTAATCTTCCCAGCTGGAGCGTGGCAGTTGAAACAGTCGTTGGCGTTCAGCAAAACTGCTTGCCGCATCCGGTTCGGGATCGATGAATATATGTTGGTGATTGAACGCAGCAACAAGCCTGGTTTGCTCGGATAGCAGCATACCGTTGCCAAAAACATCACCTGCCATATCACCGATGCCAACAGCGGTGAAAGGCTCTTGTTGTATATCTGATCCAAGTTCGCGAAAGTGTCTTTTGACAGACTCCCAAGCACCACGCGCTGTGATACCCATTTTTTTATGGTCATAACCGACCGAGCCACCCGACGCAAAAGCATCGCCAAGCCAAAAACCGTATTCAGCCGCGATTTCATTCGCATAATCTGAAAAGGTGGCGGTTCCCTTGTCGGCGGCCACAACCAGGTAGGGGTCGTCATCGTCATAACACACCACATCTTTTGGTGGCGTGATTTTATCGCCTGTTAAATTGTCGGTCAGATCAAGCAGGCCACGTAGAAAAGTTTTATAGCACTCAATACCTTGTTGAAGCACTTCGTCGCGATTTCCACTCTCGGGCGGCCGCTTCACATAAAAGCCTCCCTTGGAACCAACCGGAACAATGACTGCATTTTTAACCATCTGGGCTTTCATCAAACCCAATACTTCGGTACGAAAATCTTCGCGACGATCTGACCAGCGCAGGCCACCTCGTGCAACCTTGCCACCGCGTAAGTGTATGCCTTCAACTTGAGCTGAATAAACGAATATCTCAACGTTGGGGCGTGGCAATGGTAGTTGTGCAATAGCTTGTGAATCGAGTTTGAAGGACACATAGGGTAAGCGCTGTCCCGCTGCATCGACACAATAATGATTGGTGCGCAAGGTGCTTTTAATAAGATTCAGGTAGGAGCGCAGAATCCGGTCTTCGTCGAGGCTGTCGACTTCACTCAGTAATTCTTCTATGTTCTTGTCAATCGACTCTGATTGAGTCTGTCTGCTACTGGCATCACTGTCCCGCTGAGCAGGGTTAAATCGGTTTTCGAACAGATTGACCAGTTGGCGTGTAATTTTTGAATTGCTGACAAGGCTTGCGACAATATATTCTTGTGAAAAGGGTGACTGGATTTGCAGCAGGTATTTACAGTAGCTGCGCAATACAACCACTTGCCGCCAATCCAGTTCGCAGGCCAGCATCAGTCGATTGAACGCGTCATTTTCAACCCGTCCTGTCCAGATCTCGGCAAATGCCTGTTGCATCCGTTCACTCGATGCTTCCGGATCGATATCCTGGCCGTCGATATGCTGTGCGGTGAATTCATGAATCCACACAGGTGCTGCCTGTTTTCTTTGCACCAGGAAGGGGTGTTCGGCATCAACCTTGAGACCCATGTTCTCGATCACCGGAATAACATCCGACAGGGCAATGTGTTCCAGTGGCGAGAACAGTTTGAAATTTACCGTACCAACATCAGCAAGAATGTGACGGTAGAAGCTCATTACAGGTAAATCATCCTTTACCCGTGTTTCGATAAAGCTAATATCTGAACGTGCGATTTGCGCTGAATAGTCTTCCTTGTAATTCGACGGGAAGGCGTCGCTGTACTCGCCAAACAGGCGGTTAGCCTCGTCCTCGTCGTACTTTGCCAGAAGCGCATCATGTAAGCGGTCATCCCAGGAAATACTGGCTTGGATAATTCGCTGTTCAATTTCTTGCCAGTCAGGGCTGTCGCTTGCGGTATTGGCCAAGTGGATTACAAAGTGCAGTCTTGCCAGAGTGCGCTGGGATGAGAAGCGCACAGTGAACTCAGAATCCTGGCCACCCAGTTCAGACAGCAGGATGTTCTGTATGCGCACGCGAATCTCGCGGCCATAATTATCACGCGGTATGTAGACCAGGCAGTTGTAATAAAGTCCTCCGGACGACAAGCTGCCAAACAGCTTTATACGCTGGCGTTCTTGAAGGTCAACTATGCCGCGGGCAATTTCAAGAATCTCGGTCTGGTTAGCCTGGAACAACAAATCACGTGGCAGACTCTCGAGTGTGTCCTTCAGCGACTTGCCGTCATGGGTTGATTCATCAGCACCGGCAACCTCCATGACGCTCTGGGTCTTCTCACGCAGTAACGGAATGTAGTTGGTTTCCCGGGTGTTCATGTTTTGAGTGAACAGGCCCAATACACAGTGCAAATGCCTACCGTCGCTGGTGTGACTTGTGATGACATCCAGTGGCTCGGGGCGATTAAGCGGCGAGCGTAGCGAGCTTTTGCTAATAGTGAGAGGCGAAGGTGTAGCCTCAGGATTGCCGCTAGAGCTTTTGTGCGTAGTTTGCTGCGGGGTTTTGTGGCCGCCAAGAATTGCCTGTGGATCCAGTCCCGGAAAACGTTCATTGCCGCGCATCAATCCAAGTGCGGTTTCTGGTAACAGCGTGTAAGCACCGGTGGTCTGATCGATTGTGAAGCTTGCTGAGCCAAAAGCGTGAAACTGAGTGCTGTCGAGCCATTGCAGCAAATCAATGCAGGTCTTGTCCAACTCGCTATGGCTGCCTTGATCTGCGATCTGGCCTGCCATCTGCGGTGCCTGTTGTAGTAGAGCCTCGCGGTCACGAAACACACTGGTAATCTGGAAGATGACAGCTTCAATCCCGTCTTGTAGTGCCAGAAGGCGATTTTCATCGACGAGACGATCTATTTGCAGATGAATGACGGATTCTTTCAGCACGGCATTGGGTGCGGTGTGGTCCTGCTCGCCAGAGTCTCCCTGTTTGGGGCAAATTTTCAGCAGAGTTCCTTCGGGGTTTCTGGCTACTTGCAATACCGGGTGGATTGTCAGATGAATGTTAGCGTCGTGAGCTGTAACCACCATTGAGATGGAATTCACCAGGTGGGGCATATCATCGGTGACTATTTCGATCACCGTGTGAGACGACTGCCAGCCATGCTGTTCGACTCTTGGATTGAAAACATGAACCAGGGCTTTTCCGGCGGGGCGTTTTTTTAATAATTGCCAGTGAGAAATGGCGGCACCGGCAAAGTCATCCGGGGTGGCAATGGACAGATCGCTTTCCGGTGTCTGCTGGTAATACAGCTTGATGAATTCGTCCAGATGGGCCTGCTGACCGTTGGAAATTTTTTCGGGCAAGCTGGCAAGAATGCCGTCTATGAATGGCGAAGTCGCCGTAGCTCGCTGGTGCATTGCAGTTTTATTGGCCGTTGTATGGCGGCAGCGCTGTGCCGCGCGGATTAAACTTGTACGTTAATCATGCATTGCCGATATTCAAGGTGCATCAAGGTGCAGCAGGGCTGCAACACTGAATTAAACTCGCGGCAATTTAAACCTTGTCAGTGTTTATAGCGTCTTATCTCTGGTTAACCCAATACTTGTAGTGCGGGCTGGTACTGGCAGGGCTGTGATGGTTTGCCGTTTTGCCTGCCAGTGCCGTTTTATAGTTCCCGCACGAAGATTTTTACTGCACTTGCGTAAGCAGAGTTTGCAGTGTCGCCGTATCCAGCCTTGGCCCGTATTGAGTGACCAGTTTTGACGCTGCCAGAGAAGCCAGCTCACCGCTCTGGCGGAAATCGAGGCCGTTGCTCAGGCCGTACAGAAAACAGCCGGCAAACATATCACCCGCGCCGTTGCTGTCAATGGCCTCAACTTTGGGCGCTGATACGGTTATGGTGTCGTTGCCGTCGTACAGCAACGCGCCATCTGGGCCAAGTGTGATCGCGAATTGCGAAGCGAGTGTTTTCATGCCCGCCGCACAATCTTCCACGCTTTGGCAGTCAAACATCAATTGCGCTTCTGCAAGATTGCTGAAAGCCATATTCAGGTTCTGCCCGGCCATGTGCAGCAGTCCATCCTTAAAGAACTGAACCATATTCGGATCAGAGAGCGTCAGTGCTGATTTTACGCCTGCAGCTTCAGCAATTTCACGTGCCTTGGCAGCAGCGTTGCGGGCGCCTTCTTCGGCTACCAGATAACCTTCGATATAGAGAAAGTCGGAGTTCTGAATCGCCTCTGGAACCAGTTCTTTTTCGCTGAATTGGCTGGTGATGCCGAGAAACGTGTTCATGGTGCGGTCAGCATCAGGAGTAACCATGACCAGGCATTTGCCGGTTGTGCCTGTTTCACGGTTATCCATGCCCAGATTACTGTCCACTTTGGCGGCAGCCAGGTCGTTCATGTAGAAGGTGCCGGTTTCGTCGTTCGCCACTTTGCAGGAATAGAAAGTTTCAGCGCCCAGCTGCGCAGCCGCGATTATGGTGTTGGCTGCCGAGCCGCCGCTGGCTTTGTGCGATGATATGTCCGCCAGGCGTTCGAGCAGGGCATTGTGGCGCTGCTCGTCGATGAGCGTCATCAGGCCCTTGTCGATACCCTGTTCCTCGAATAGTGCAGAATCTACTTCAAATTCGAAATCCACCAGTGCGTTACCGACGCCGTAGACATTGTATTTTTTCATAGCTGATGGTCTCTTTTATCTGTTCTCGATGAATCGATTATTGTGGTTCGCGGAAGCTTTCAGCTTTTCAGGGACGTTGTCGTTCTTTACCGCCAATAGCTTTTCAGGCTGTGTTTCTGTGCGAATCGTTACTGTGACGCGACATTATCTATGGTTATGCTTCGGAGAACTATCTACAATTACGTCATGTGGTCGGCTTACGCTTTTCGGACTCCCCCGAAATACCTGTTTTGACTCCCTGCAGTACTCTTTTTGCGGACGGGTTGCCGAAAGTTTCGCCCTGTGGTCGATGGGCTGTCGATAGTTTCGACCCGCGGTTGGCGGGTTGCCAGGAGCCCCCGCCTACAAGTCTTTTTGAAGCATAGCCTGTGATTTCGCTACAGCGGAAGCGGCAAATATCCGGCTACCAGTAGGCAAAGTCCGCCCCTGAAGCATATAAGTAACACTTAACAAGACCAGGCCCACGGGGTCTGGACATTGAATTGACACCGGTATTTAACTGGAAAATGGAAAACACTATGCGAACTCACCTTTGCGGTGTAGTGACAACCGAACATCTTGATTCTGACATTGTATTTTGTGGATGGGTGCATCGCCGCCGGGATCATGGTGGCGTGATCTTCGTTGATTTGCGTGATCACACAGGTCTTGTACAGATAGTGTTCGATCCCGATCGCGCCGAAATTTTTGCCATGGCCGAACAGCTGAGAAATGAATTTGTGCTGCGTGTCACAGGTCGCGTGCGGCATCGACCGGAAGGCACGATTAACCCTGAAATGCCCACCGGCGAAGTGGAGGTACTGGCCACTGATCTTGAAATACTGAATCGGGCTGACACACCACCATTCCAGCTTGATGACACGGATGTCAGTGAGGAGAACCGTATGCGTTATCGCTACGTTGATCTGCGACGCGATGACATGCAGCAGCGCATGAGAAAACGCGCCAGTATTATCGGTGAGCTGCGACGTCACCTGGACGAACAGGACTTCGTAGATGTTGAAACTCCGGTACTGACGCGTGCGACACCTGAGGGCGCCAGGGATTACCTGGTACCGAGTCGTACACACGCAGGCAGTTTTTTTGCCTTGCCGCAATCGCCGCAGTTATTCAAGCAGCTTTTGATGATGGGTGGCATGGATCGTTATTACCAGATAGCCCGTTGTTTTCGTGATGAAGATCTGCGTGCAGATCGCCAGCCGGAATTCTCTCAGCTGGATATCGAGATGGCATTTGTCACTGAAGAAGACATCATGCAGATGACTGAAAACATGGTGCGCAAGCTGTTTGCCAATCAGCTGGATATTGAACTGCCCGATCCGTTTCCGCGCATGCCCTATGCTGAAGCCATGAAACGATACGGCTCTGATAAACCTGACCTGCGTGTCGCAATGGAACTGACAGAAATGTCGGATCTGATGACATCAGTCGACTTTAAAGTGTTTTCCGGTCCCGCCAATAATGATGATGGCCGGGTAGCAGCTCTTTGCGTGCCGGGTGGTAACGCGCTGACACGCAAGGAAATCGACGGCTATACCGAATTTGTTGGCCGCTACGGTGCCAAAGGGCTGGCTTATATCAAGTGCAACTCGGTAAATTCGCTGCCAGATGGCCTGCAGTCACCCATAGTGAAATTTTTTGATCAGGCGGTGCTTGAACAAATTATCCAGCGTACCGGTGCCAAAGATGGTGATTTGATCTTCTTTGGTGCTGATACCGAATCGGTAGTTAATGACGCCCTGGGCGCATTGCGTCTGGAAGTTGCCAAAGATATGAAGCTGGTGTCTGAGGGTTGGCAGCCGCTGTGGGTGGTTGATTTCCCCATGTTCGAATACGACAAACGCGATAAGCGCTGGCAGGCGATACACCACCCGTTTACCGCACCGTCAACCAGTGATCCCGCTGAACTAAAGGCGAATCCGGGTAGTGCACTGTCCAGAGCCTACGATATGGTCCTCAATGGTACTGAGTTAGGTGGAGGTTCCATCCGTATTCATGACCGCGAGTTACAGCAGGCAGCGCTTGAGGTGCTGGGCATTGATGAACAGGAAGCGGAAGAGAAATTTGGATTTCTGCTGAATGCCCTTAAATACGGAGCGCCACCGCACGGCGGAATTGCTTTCGGTATGGACAGACTGGTGATGCTGATGACCGATACCAGCTCGATTCGTGATGTCATGGCCTTCCCGAAAACTCAATCGGCCAGTTGCTTGCTGACCAGTGCGCCCGGCAATGTCTCGGAGCGGCAAATGCGCGAACTGGCCTTGCGTCATCGCAAACAGGCGAAACCCGAGCCCGCCTAGGTTGGCCGATTGCACTTGAAGGCAATACGTACATTTAATTGAGGCAATGTGACCGATGGCTGAGGGGCAGAAGCTGCGCGACAAACCGCTGAAGCGCCCTGAATCCGTATTA
Organism: uncultured Granulosicoccaceae bacterium; assembly: GCA_938005265.1. Taxonomy (GTDB): domain Bacteria; phylum Pseudomonadota; class Gammaproteobacteria; order Granulosicoccales; family Granulosicoccaceae; genus CALFCE01. The sequence continues at coordinate 11,834 of CALLOA010000045.1, read as the reverse complement.
GTTGTCGTATACACGCTTGAGGCTGAGCTTTTATTACTTCAGCGGGCTGATGATGCGGATTTCTGGCAATCGGTGACTGGCTCCATGGAAGCCGGTGAGGAGCCTGCTGAAACCGCTGCACGGGAACTCTATGAAGAAACCGGTTTGAAAGATCTGCCTCTGCTGGATTGCCAATACAGTGCAATGTTTGAAATAAGGCCCCAATGGCGTTGCCGTTATGAGCCTGGCACAACGCACAACCGCGAACATGTTTTTCTGGCTGAACTGCCGCAGGCCGTCCCTGTCTTGTTGCAGCCGGATGAACATCTCGATTACCGATGGCTAAAGCTGCCGGAGGCCTTACAACAATTGTGGTCGGCAACTAATCGTGAGGCGGTTAAGCAATTCGTGGAGCCGCGTTTGAAGTGAGGCAACTGTCTTGACAGCAACAGACAGCTCTCCCCGACATGGCCCGGCAAACAGTCGGAACGGGCGTCACATCGTGTTGGTGGCCGGATTATATTCGCCCGCTGTAGTGATGCAGCTGATGGCCACGCGCTTGCGCAAAAAAGGTTACTCAGTGTCGGTTTTTTCGCGTCACTACCCGCTCACTGGCGCGAAATCAGCCGCGACTGATCTGCACCAGCACCTTGAAGCCATTGATTCCGAGGAGCTGCACCTTGTTGCCCATAGTTTTGGTGGCATTGTTTTGTTAACCCTTTTCAAGAAGCTTGGGTTGGCAGACGGCTCAGCGCAGTTACCTGAGCGGGTTAGATCGTGTCTTTTTATCGCAAGTCCACTGGCAGGTGCGCAACTCGCTGTCCATTTGGTGCAAGGGTCGGCAGGTTTCTTCTGGAAACCCATCCTCGGAAAAAGTCTTGAACAGGGCTTGGCCCGTGGTATGGCGGAAGCTGATATACCGGAAAATTCAGGTTTTATCACTGGTACCAGCAAGTCATTGCTATCAAAGCTGTTGCAACGAGATACTGCAAGCGGGGACGGGTTGGTGCGTTTTTCTGAAACCCGGGCTGCCGGCCGGCCGTCAACCCACCACGTCAGTTTGCCTCTGACGCATGCCAGCCTGCTGTTTTCACGTCGCTGCTGCACGCGGATCGATGAATTTATTTGTCAGGGCCGGTTTTCAGCGGATTCAAGCGATCCGGACGAACAAGGTAACTGATGCGAACAGCCAGGTTCTGTAAGTAGGCGGCTTAAATGCTAGAATCGGGCTACAACCGGCGTTGGCATCAGTGTTGATGCGGGCGCAAAACATCCAGTCACTTCAGAGGTCAACACTTCCATGGCAGGTCACAGTAAATGGGCCAATATCCAGCATCGTAAAGGTGCCCAGGATGCCAAGCGCGGCAAACTTTTTACCAAGCTTATCCGTGAAATAAATGTAGCTGCCAAGATGGGGGGCTCGGACCCTTCATCCAACCCGCGATTGCGGCTGGCCATTGATAAAGCGCTCAGTGGCAATATGGCAAAGGACACGATAGAGCGTGCTGTCAAAAAGGGAGCAGGGGAGCTCGAAGATGTTCAGTATGAGGAAAACCGTTACGAAGGCTATGGTGTCAATGGTGTCGCGATTATGGTCGACACCATGACCGACAATCGCAATCGCACGGTCTCCGAAGTCAAACATGCCTTCAGTAAACACGGTGGCAATCTGGGTGCTGTTGGCTCGGTTGCCTATCTTTTTGAAAAAGTCGGTCTGATCAATTATCCCGGTGACGCCAATGAGGACGCAATTATGGAAGTTGCGCTGGAAGCCGGAGCGGATGATGTGCAGGCGGATGAAGATTCCATAGAAGTCGTGACCTCAGAAGAAAATTTCGTCGATCTGAAAACGGCGTTGGTGGAGGGTGGATTTGAGCCTGCGCATGCGGAAGTCACCATGCGTGCGTCAACCGAAGTGAAACTCGATGTCGAACAGGCCGAAAAGCTGATGAAATTGACCGATGCGCTTGAAGATCTCGACGACGTACAGAATGTCTACACCAATGCCGATATTCCCGCTGAAGCGTACACGTAACCGTGGTCACGGCTTGTGATCACCGTACTGGGCATTGATCCTGGTTCAGTCATTACTGGATTTGGTCTGCTACGCACTGATGGTGTTCGTAGTTTCCATCTGGATCACGGTCATTGGTCATTGAAACGTTCCGATGCCGAAGGACCTGTTGATGACTTTAATCTGCGTCTGGGTCGCCTGCACAATCACATTGTTGAACTGCTGGAGCGTCACCAGCCTGATGAAATTGCCATCGAGCAGGTTTTCCTCAGTAAAAGTGTATCTTCAGCACTGAAGCTCGGTCATGCGCGAGGTGCAGCCATAGCGGCTGTAGTTACCCGTTCGCTTCCGGTGTCAGAATACACACCTCGAACCATTAAACAGGCGGTGGTCGGTAGTGGTGCCGCCAGTAAAGAGCAAGTGGGTCGAATGATGGTGCAATTACTGGGGCTTTCCGAACTGCCGCAGGCAGATGCAGCAGATGCTTTGGCTGTAGCCTTGTGTCATTGTCATTCGCGCGGCTCTTTCCGCAATTTGGCCAACCAGGCCGGTAGCTCGTCAGGCTACAAACCCGGCAAGGGCGCAAGACGGCGCTCCGTGCGCTGGAAAAATGTACCTGCTAAACCCAAGGGGATAACCTGAGATGATTGGTCGTCTGGCCGGTACGCTGATCGAGAAAACACCACCGCAGTTGTTGCTTGATGTGGCCGGTGTTGGCTACGAGCTTGAAGTGCCGATGTCAACTTTCTACGAGTTGCCTGAACCCGGTGAAAGTGTCGTATTGGTGGTGCATATGGTGGTGCGCGAGGATGCCCAGCTACTCTATGGATTTGCTACCCGGCAGGAGCGCACCTTGTTTCGCCTGTTACTCAAAGTCAGTGGTGTTGGAGCCAAGGTGGGATTGGCTATCTTGTCGACCATGGCCACGGCTGATTTTGTGCTGGCAGTCGATCGGCAAGACATCGCCACGCTGGTGCGGATTCCAGGTATTGGCAAGAAAACCGCAGAGCGCCTGGTGCTGGAAATGCGTGACAAACTGGCAGCGATGCCGGCTGAGCTAGCTGCAATACCTGAACAAGAATCTACAGCTGAAGCAGCAACTGAAGGTGAAAAAAATGTTGTCGCGTTGGTTACCGGCGGGCCGCGTTCGCAGGCCATAGATGCGCTGGTGGCACTCGGCTACAAGGCGGCAGAGGCAACGCGTATGGTGGAACGCGCAGTGCCGCCTGCAAAGGCCGGGGATTTTACGGTAGAAGATATTATTCGTGCCGCCTTGCAAACTACGGTTAAGAGTTAACCCTTGCGCGATACAATTGAGATAGACGAAATTTTCGGAACAACCCTATGACTGGTTCGGATGATACTGGTTCTGATGATCGGCTGATTTCTCCTCAGAGTACCGGGGATGATCCGCAGGAGCGCGCCATGCGCCCGAAGCTCCTGGCCGACTACCACGGGCAGTCTTCAGTATCCGAACAAATGGATATTTTCATATCCGCCGCCCGCATGCGTGGCGAAGCGCTGGATCACAGCCTCGTATTCGGACCTCCCGGTCTCGGTAAAACAACGCTTGCCAATATCATCGCCAATGAGCTGGGCGTGAATATTCGGCAGACGTCCGGTCCGGTGCTGGAGCGCCCGGGCGATCTGGCAGCGATACTCACCAATCTCGAGGCCAATGATGTTCTGTTCATCGACGAGATACATCGTTTGAGTGCCGTCGTTGAAGAAACTTTGTATCCGGCCATGGAAGACTATCAGCTTGATATCATGATTGGTGATGGACCCGCTGCACGCTCCATCAAACTGGATTTGCCTCCATTCACCTTAATTGGTGCCACCACCAGAGCCGGGCTACTGACATCACCTTTACGCGATCGTTTTGGCATAGTGCAACGTCTGGAGTTTTATGCCACTGAGGATCTTGCCGGTATCGTGAAGCGATCGGCCAAGCTTATGAATGCGACAATTTCGGAGGATGGTGCAATTGAAATAGCCCGACGAGCGCGGGGCACGCCTCGCATCGCAAATCGATTGTTGCGTCGGGTACGGGATTTTGCTGATGTCAAAGGTTTCAGTGCCATTGACCGCACCGTTGCTGATTCGGCCCTGAATCTATTGAAAGTTGACCAGTTTGGTCTTGATTCGCAGGATCGCCGCCTGCTACTGGCGGTACTGGAAAAATTCGACGGCGGGCCGGTCGGATTGGACAACCTTGGGGCGGCCATTGGTGAAGAGAGTGGCACGATAGAGGAAGTTGTTGAGCCCTATCTTATTCAGCAGGGTTTACTGATGAGAACCCCGCGAGGCCGTGTAGCCACCAGCGCCGCCTACCTGCATTTTGGTATGAAGCCCGAGCCAGGGGCGGAAACCTCATATCCTGATTCTGAAAAAGCCATCGCTAAAGACACCCGCGATAGCGTTATCGAGTCCGCGGAGACTGAAACAGATCTGCAGCCAGAGTTACCCATTGAGGATTGAACTGATTGCGGATAGAACTGCGAGTTTATTGAGCTGCGTGAATATTGAACCGTCATGGTATCGAAATTACCTGCTGCGATTGCCGGCTAGCTGCTCTATTCTGAGCAGCAAGTAAGCGCTAAAGGCCGTGAGAGTCGAGTCAAATTGATGACACTTCAATTCGCGAAAATTTTTTACAGTTCTCTGCCAGGTGCATAAAAATTCCCCTTTTTGTCTGCCGAGTTAAGGATTGCTCATTTCTACGCTGCAGCCAGGTCTGACGCCTCTTTGGCAGCAAAGTATTATCGGGTCATGTATGGGGTGCGCTTTGCTTCAGATGGACGAGCGGTAACCGCTGCTAACTCGTTGTTGTAGAAGCGTTTACAATGCCGTGTGGTTGTTAATCGCTGCCTTTCTCTGAGATACTTCGTGCTCGTATCAAGTTTGTTTTAATACGTGTAACCACCAAGGGTTGTGTTGTCAGATAGTGCCAGCTACCCGTATTCGATGATGCTGTATTGTGCTGACTGTATTTGAAATCCCCGTTCGCGTGTATCACGAAGACACAGATGGTGGTGGAATCGTCTACTATGCGAATTACCTCAAGTACATGGAGCGTGCTCGTACGGAATATCTGCGCTCACTGGGGTTTGAACAAGATGACTTGAGGCAAGAGCATGGTTGTATTTTCGTGGTCACCCACGTTGATATCGAATACCGGCGCCCGGCAACGTTCAACGACAGCCTGAGGGTCAGTTGCGAACTGCTTGAAACGCGCCGCGCCAGTTTTCGTGTCAGACAGAACGTACAGAGGTCTGAGGCAAAGCAGGGCATTGGGCAAGCAGAAGCAGGGAGCGAGCAGGGTAACTTGCTGACGGCATCCACCGTTTCACTGGCATGCCTGAACAGCGAGACGCTAGTGCCGCAACGAATTCCCCGGACGCTTTCAACGGCTTTGGCCGATGTAGCGCAAGTACACTAGCAGCATCGCAACGACGGTGAGCAATAACGGTAAGGAACGAAGAACAGCTATGCCAGGACACAATGCATTCGAGCAACTTACAGTGAACGGTTCGCAACGAGGTCAGAATTTATCGTGAGTGGTGAAATGTCAATCATCAGCCTGGTGCTGGCAGCCAGCCCGGTTGTACAGCTAGTCATGCTGATTCTGGTAATCGCATCGGTTCTTTCCTGGGCCCTGATACTCGGTAAAGGCAGGCAACTGAAAAAAGCTCGTATCCTGGCTGACGAGTTTGAGCAGGAGTTCTGGGGATCAGCGGATATTTCCGGCACCTACTCGCGACTTGCCATGCGGCGAGGCTCCCTATCCGGCATGGAGCGGGTATTCGAGGCAGGGTTTTCCGAATTCGGGCGGCTGCGACGGAAAACCAGCAACGATGAAGTCATCATGGATGGCTCTTCACGTGCCATGCGAATAGCGGTGTCGCGAGAAACCGATATCATCGAGCAGCATCTGCCATTTCTGGCAACCGTGGGCTCGATCAGTCCCTATATCGGCTTGTTTGGCACTGTCTGGGGCATCATGAATTCCTTTACGGCCTTGGGGAATGTGCAACAAGCAACACTGGCTATGGTGGCACCCGGCATCGCCGAGGCGCTCATCGCTACGGCAATAGGCCTGTTTGCAGCAATACCGGCGGTCATCTTTTACAACCGGTTTTCCACAGACATTGATCGTCTGTTAAACCGCTACGACAACTTTTCTGATGAGTTTGCCACTGTGCTGCAACGCCAGGCGATAAAACAGAGCGGTCCCTCAGCCGGGCATGCTGCTTCAGTTCCCCAAGGAGCCTGATAATGGCCGCTAGCGCAGGAGGCCAGACTCGTGGTCGACCACGTCGCGCCAGGCGGCAGGTGGCTGAGATCAATGTCGTCCCCTATATCGACGTTATGCTTGTCTTGTTGGTGATCTTCATGATTACCGCACCTTTGCTAAGGACCGCAGTCGAGATCGATTTGCCTGACGCCGATATCGAAGCCACTGCGGCCGCTCCAAACCAGCAATCTGAAGAGCCGCTCATTCTGACAGTTAACCAGGAAGGCATCTGGTATCTGAACGTAGCAGATGAACCCGATGAGCCCATTGATCGTGTCGACGCCGAGAAAACCATCAGCGCGATAGTACGACTGAGCCCGGATCGTCGTGTTGTAGTGGCCGGGGATACCAACGCCGATTACGGGCAAATCATGGAGGGTATGGTCATGCTCAAACGTGCGGGAGCCGCTGCCATAGATTTAATAACCGAACCACCTGCCGGTCAGCCTTGAGCCACGGATGCTAAGCCTGATAAAAAAATATCCTCTGGCTGCCCTGATTTCCGGCGGCCTGCACTTGGGATTGGTAGTCTGGCTTTCATTGAAATTAACTTCGGCACCTTCGCCTGTTGGTCAGGATCTTTCCGATGCGATCACGGTCCAGGGCGTCATGGTCAGTGAAGAAGACGTTCAGGCTGAAATTGATCGCTTGCAGGAAGACAAACGGCGTGAAGAGGAAGCCCAGGCGCAGGAGCAGCGAGAACGTGAACAAACCCTGCAGGAAATTGAGCAGGCAAGGTTAGCGGCCGAGCAGAAGTTGCTGGAAACTGAAAAACTGACCGAGCTGCAACAACGCGAGGTGGAGCAGGAGCAGCAGCGGCTCGAAGCGTTGCAACAACAAGCGTTGAACCTCGATGAAGAACGCAAGCTGCAGGCTATGCGGGCAGAAGCGGAAAATGCCAAACGCCAGGCCCTTGCAGAACAAATGAGTTTTCTTACACGCCAGCAAGTTGAGGAACGCGAAGCGGAGATTGAGCGTCTAAGACAGGAGAGGCTGGGTGTTGAGCAGCAGCTCGAGCTCACGCAACAGCAACTTCAGGACGAGCGCGAGCGAATCCGCGAGGAGCGTTTGCGGATAGACCAGGAACAGGAGCTTTTGCGCCAGCGCCAGCAGCAGGCAGAGGAGCGGAACCGTCTGGTGCAGGATGAAACTCGCGAGGCAGAGCTTGAACGCCAGCGGCTGGTTGAAGAAACCAGACAGGCAGAGCAGGAACGCCAGCGTATCGAGCAGGAAAAACTGCAAGCACAAGAACAACGCGATGCAGCGGAGTTGGCGGCGCAACAGGAGCAGAATCGGCGCGAGCTGGAGCAGCAGCGTCTTGAAGAAATTCGCGCAGAACGCGAGCAGGCACGACTTGAAGCCGAACGACTGCAAGCGGAACTTGAGCAGATCAGGCAGGCAGAGGCTGCTCGCCAGGAAGCAGAGCAGGAACGTGAGGCTCGTTTACAGGCTGAACGTGAAAAACAGCAGTTGCAAGAGCAGGCAGAAAAGCAACAACAGGAACGTGAGGCGGCCCTTGCTGAACAACAGCGCCTGGCTGACGAAGCGGCCAAGCTTGCCGAGATCAGAGCTGAAAGTGAACGTGCGCGTGCCGAAGCCGAACGGTTGCAGGCCGAGATTGAAGAACGTAAAAAGACAGAAGCTGCACGTATAGAAGCCGAGCGTCAGCGGCTGGCAGCGATTGAGGCAGAACGATTACAGGCTGAGGCCGAACTGGCAGCTCGTCGTGCAGAGCGCGAAAAGCAGGAAGCCGAGGAGGCTGCGAGATTGCAAGCCGAGCAGGATGAGGCTGCCCGTCTGGAAGCCGAGAGGTTGCGCATCGAAGCTGAACAACGAGAGGAGCAGGAGCGACAGGAACGAATTCTTGCTGAACGCGAGCGTGTAGCTGCCGAACAGGAGCGCCAGCGCGTAGAGGCTGAGGCTGCCAGGCAGGCAGAGCAAGCCGCGAGGGAACAGGAAATACTGCGTCAACGTCAGGTAGAAGCTGAGGCCCGCGCTGCGGCTGAAGCTGAGGCAAGGGCGGCAGCTGAAGAGCAGGCGCGTCTGGAAGTGGCGGAGCGAGAAAGGCTGGAGCAGGAGCGGCAGGAACAGGAACGACTCAGGGCTGAGGCCGAAGCAGCTGCAGAAGCCGAACGACAACGACAGGCAGCTGCACAAGCGGCCGCAGAGGAAGAAAAGCGCCAACAGGAGCAAGCGCGCCGTGAGGCCGAAGCTGCGGAACAACGCAGGGCGGCAGAGGCTGCTGAAAAAGCCAGACAAGATGAAATCCAGCGCATTCGGGCAGAGCGCCAGAGACAGCGGGAACTAGTGCAGCAACAGGCAGAGGATTCAGAACGGCAGCGTCAGAGTAACGCGCGCCAGCAGGCAGAGTTGCGTCGTTATGTTGGCGCGATTCAACGAGCGGTTGTTGACAGCTGGCGCAAGCCACCGGGAGTATCTGAAGGGATTCGTTGTACGGTTGAGGTAGCCCAGGAACCTAGTGGTGTCGTAAGAGATGTGCGTGTTGTCGAATGCACAGGTGGTGGCAACCTGATGCGCAACTCGGTAGAAAAGGCTGTGTTGGGAGCGTCTCCACTGCCAACTCCGAGAGATCCTGATCTGTTTGATCGGGAATTAAGAATACGTTTCACGTTCTAAACCATGATGAATAAATTGGCTGCACTGAAGTTGACAAACATTACACACAGACTGCTTCTGCCGGGTTGCTTTCGTTTGGGAGAACGCCCCTTGCTCGATGCGCTGCGTGGCTTGATAGCATGCGTGTTTTTACTGTGTTCGGTTCCTGCCAGTGCTGTTATTGAAATTGAAGTCACCAAAGGTGGCTTTAACGCTATACCGATTGCTGTTGTGCCATTTGGCTGGTCGGGCAACAGCGCACCACCGCAGGATGTTGCGCAAATTGTCAGCGCCGATCTGGCACGCAGCGGCCTTATGGCGCCGCTTGCTCCTGATGAGCTGATCGCCAGACCGGTTAGTGGAGATGTACCTAACTACGCGCGATGGCGCGCGGCTGGCGTCGACTATCTTGTGATAGGTGGTTTGAAGCCTGACGGCAATAATTTCACGGTAGATTTCCAGCTGTTTGACCCGGTACGGCAAAAATTGCTGAGCGGTTTCAGTTACAAGGTGTCAGCTGCACGCTTGCGTAGCGTATCGCACCAGATTTCTGACCTTGTGTTTGAAGAAATAACCGGTATTCGTGGTGCGTTTAACACCGAGATTGCTTTTGTATCGGTTACAGGCCAGGGCAATAACAAGCAATACCAGGTGCAGCTGGCCGATGCTGATGGTTTGAATTCGCAAGCCATGCTGACTTCACCCCGGCCCATATTGTCGCCCTCCTGGTCACCCGATGGTAAGCAGCTTGCCTATGTGTCTTTCGAAGACCGCGAACGCAGTGCGATCTATATCCAGGACCGCAGCACCGGTAAACGAACGAAAATAATTTCGGAAAGCGGCATCAACGGTGCGCCCAGCTGGTCGCCAGATGGCAGCCGTCTCGCGGTTGTTTTATCCTATGAGGGTAATCCGGATATTTATGTAATCGAACTCGCAACACGTGCAACCCGCCGTGTGACACGTAGTGATGCGATTGATACCGAACCTGAGTGGCTTGATAACAGTTCCCTGATTTTTACCTCTGATCGCAGCGGTGGCCCCCAGCTATACCGCATCGGTGCCACAGGAGGACAGGCGAAAAGGCTGACCTTTGAGGGTAATTACAATGCCAGCGCCACGATTTCCCCTGATCGCAACAGTGTTGCGATGGTCCATCGTGCCAGTGATGGTTACAAGATCGCGTTGCTGTATCTTGAGAACGGTGATTTTTCGGTACTCTCCAGTGGACGTCTTGATGAGTCCCCCAGTTTTTCACCCAACGGTCAGATGGTATTGTTTGCCACCTCCAGAAATGGCAGGCAGACACTCGGTGCTGTGTCGGTGGACGGGCAAGTCGAACAGAGTCTGACACTGGATACGTCCAACGTACGTGAACCTGCCTGGTCACCGTTTGCCAATTAAGCGAGTGGCTTTTGGGCAAACAGCCAACTCAATCAAATGGACTGAACTGAAACCTGGCCATAGGCGGGCCGTTCATCCATTTAAATGCTCAGTGCATAACAGACATAGCAAGAGGTAAACATGAATATAGCGTCATCACGATCAGTCTTAGCTGCTTGCAGCTTGGCGGCAAGCCTGTTTCTCGGCGCCTGCACAGCGACTCAAGAACGCCCGAGCCAGCCATCCAATGGTGATGGTAGTGTCACTACCAAGCCCGTGATCATCGATGGTGGGCTCGACGGAACGCCGGTAGACCCTGATTCAGTGGCCGGGCGTGCACCGCGTGATCGGGTTATTTATTTCGACTTTGACAGTGCGCAGATCAGCCCCAGGTATTTATCGGTGATTACCGCTCATGGACGATTCCTGGCCCAGAATCCGACCGGAAAAGTCCGGCTGGAAGGCCACACTGATGAGCGTGGAACGCGTGAATACAACGTAGCTCTGGGGGAAGGACGCGCCGTTAGTATCAGCAGAATGATGCAACTGCAGGGTGTTTCGCCAGGCCAGGTAAGTGTTATAAGCTTTGGTGAAGAATTGCCTGTGGCAGACGGTCAGAGCGAAAGTGCCTGGTCGCAAAATCGCCGTGTGAACATTATTTACTCGCTGGATGAGTAAATTGGAGCTTTTACCAAGGCTGTTAATGCGAATCTTGGTTACACTTGGCGTTATGTTGCTTAAATCTCAAGAGGCTCACGCATGTCCCGCCTGAATAGATCCTCTGCACGTAGCTTACGGGCAGGCCGCTTGTTACCTGTAAAGACCAACAATCTTCTGTCTTGCTGCCTGCTCTCAATGGCCTTGAGTGCGTTAATGGTATCCCAGGTTCATGCACAGGCCCGTCCCAAGATTCAGGATGTCAATGAACGCCTTGTTCGCGTTGAGAATATCCTCGATCAATCATTGCTCAACCTGTTGCAACAAATCCAGAAGCTTGAGGGTGAGGTTCGCATCCTGCGGGGCGAACTTGAAAGTCAGACGAATGAAATATCCCAGCTAAAAAGGCAAATGGATTCAAATGCCAGCAATTCGCAGCAACGCATAGAGCAGTTGCAACAGCGCATTGACGCAGCACCGGCTCGCGGCCTGCTGGATGAAAGTGGCGATGGTGGTAGTGGCGGCAGTGGCAGTCCCACCCCCGGGCTGGACCCGGCAGATGAAACCGCAGCCGCTATTGATGCTGCGGGTGGTGGAGCGGCGGTTGAAGCCACAGCAGAAGAAACCGAAGCTTACCGGAGTGCCTACGATTTACTCGAAACCGATCGCTATGATGAATCCATAGTGGCCTTTGAGGACTTTCTCGGCAAGTTTCCCATCAGCCCCTATGCTGACAATGCGCTTTATTGGCAGGGCGAGGCCATGTATGCCAAACGCAGTTTTGAAGACGCGATCGTCAATTTCAATGTGCTGATCGAATCCTTTAAATCCAGCCCGAAAGTGCCGGATGCCAAACTCAAGATAGCTTATGCACTCTATGAGCAGTCA
>CALLOA010000044.1 GCA_938005265.1 uncultured Granulosicoccaceae bacterium | reverse complement strand
TATAAATCATGTCTCACACACCCAGATATCGGCTCTGCAAATCCGGATTAACGATTAATTCCTGAGAACTGCCGCTCCAGACAACGTGACCGGATTCAACGATATAGTGTCGATCAGCCAGCGGCAAAAGGTCTTTTACATTTTTATCTACCACCAGCATGGAAATCCCTTCGCGTTTAAGGGATGCCAGTGATTCCCATATCTGCTCCCTGATCAAAGGTGCAAGACCTTCAGTAGCGTCGTCAAGCAGCAAAAGATCCGGGTTGGTTAATAGTGCCCGGCCAATCGCCAGCATCTGTTGTTCCCCGCCAGAGAGCAAATTGCCCATAAAACCTGCACGCTCCGCAAGCATGGGAAAGAGTTGCACCACTCGCTCATAGGTCCAGTCCTCTCCAACCGAATCACCACCGTGAGTCCCGGACGTGCGGGCTGTGGCCAGCAAATTCTCTCGCACAGTCAGATTGGGAAATATCTGCCTGCCCTCTGGCACCAGACCAAGACCCAGCTGTGATATTCGATAACTCGGCATGCTGCGGGTATGGTTTCCTCTAAACAGGATTTCACCGCTGCTGGCAGGTGTAATACCCATAATCGAGTGGATTGTTGTGGTTTTACCCATGCCGTTACGACCAAGTAGCGTAACAACTTCACCCTGCTGTATGGTCAAACTCACTCCGAACAGGGCTCGGGCATCACCGTAGTAAGTTGAAATGTCTTTAACTTCAAGCATGGCCAACAATATTCATCCTGTCAGTCATCACCAAGATACGCTTGCTGAACCTCACGGTTAGCACGGATTTCCTCGGGACTGCCGGTTGCAATCACGCGGCCGTACACCAGTACCGATATTCTGTCAGCCAATGTGAAAACAGTGTCCATGTCATGCTCGACGAGCAGCATGGTTTTATCACCCTTCAGACTCGCCAGTAAGGTAATCATATCGTTCGATTCAGCCTGGCCCATCCCTGCCATCGGCTCATCAAGCAACAACATCTTCGGCTCTGTTGCGAGCGCCATTGCAATTTCCAGTTGCCGCCGTTCCCCGTGCGATATACGACTTGCCAACACGCTGCTCTTGTCTGCAAGACCGGTACGCTTTAATACCTCTGTAGCCGGGCCCAGAATAGCCGGATCTTTAGCAGCGTTTCCGAGAAACCGAAAAGAAGAACCAAGAGTCACCTGCACTGCGATGGCCACATTTTCAATGACTGTCAGCTCCTGGAATACCGAGGTGATCTGGAACGAGCGTGCAAGCCCTAGCTGGGCAAGAGCCGCCGCTGATTTCCTGCTTACATCCTCACCGCTGAAAAATATTTTGCCACTATCACTTCTGAGTAGCCCCGACAACTGCGATATCAATGTTGTTTTACCGGCACCATTAGGACCGATAAGGGCATGCACTTCTCCCGCGTATATGCACAAACTCACGTCATCAGTTGCTGATACACCACCGAAGCGTTTACACAAACTACGTGTTTCCAGCATACACTCAGCACTCATGGCGTATCCTCGCCACGGGCTTGGGAGGAACCCTGTATAGCAGGGGCGCTGCCCTCTGCTACTGATGTGGAATTTACCGATACTGAATTGGATACTGCAGAACGTTTAGAAAACAGCCGGGCGATGGATCCGCTTACTCCACCACGTAAAAACAACACGACCAATATCAGCAAAATCCCGAAAGGCAAGTGCCAATAAACGGTAAATCGCGAGAGAAAATACTCAAGTAAAATAAATGCAGCTGTGCCAATAACCGGCCCAAACAGATAAGCTGACCCACCGAACACCACCATGAATATCAACTCACCAGAGCGTGACCATTCGACCATACTGGGCGATATAAACACAGTAAAATTTGCCATCAGTGCACCGGCGTAGCCGCACATGGCACCTGATATCACATAGGCGACCAGCTGGTAGCGATAGGTCTCCACACCCAATGACTTTAGCCGTGGCTCATTGCTACGAGCAGCCACCAGTACTTTTCCAAAGCGAGAGCGCACCAGTGTCCAGCTTAATAACAAAGCACCCAGCAAGGACGCAAAACATAATCCGAAAAGATGGAGTGGATCATCAAGATTCAGCAAAGGTAATTCAGAACGCAGATCAATGCTCAGACCATCATCAGCACCGTACTCCTGCAGAGATACCAGCGTGTAATACATCATCTGACTGAACGCCATGGTAATCATTATGAAATGCACACCACGGGTACGCAGACTGATAGCTCCGGTTACCAGAGCAAACAGAGCCGAAACAGCAATTGCCAAAGCAAGGTGCCACCATCCGGAATAGCCGGCAATCATCTCAAAGCCACCGTAGGTTTCGTGATAGACCGGAATGCCTACCGCATAGGCACCAATACCGATAAATGCTGCATGCCCGAAAGATGCGAGGCCACAAAACCCCAGCACCAGATTTAATGACACGGCAGCAATGGCGAGAATTACAAGGCGTGTGGCCACATCAAGCCAGAATATCTGACCGTCAAGATAAGCAATCACAGGCAGTGCGCCCAAAGCAACAAGCACCAGCAGATTTATCATACCGGGCAGCACGCTACCGCGGTGACGGCGGTAAAAACTGCGACACTTATGATGTGCCAGCTTGCTTTGTTCTGACCTGTTCAATGCATTGTCCACACGTACACGATACCTAACGTAATCGTGGTGGAAACAGTCCTTGCGGGCGAACAGCAAGGATGACAGCCATCAACAGGTAAATAAGCATGGCTGAAATAGCCGGTGCAGCAGTCTCGGCGGTTTCTGTATCCATAAATGCGGCAAACACGGTATCCAGATAAGCGCGACCCAGTGTATCAATCATACCTATCAGCAAAGCTGCCACAAATGCGCCTTTGATCGAACCAATACCACCGATGATTACAACAACAAACGCTGTAATGATAATTTCATTACCCATGCCGATTGATGCTTCGGTAATCGGAGCGATCATCATTCCGGCCAAACCTGCACAGACTGACCCGGCAACAAAGACACCACTGAAGAGTAATTTGATATCCACGCCTAGCGCAGAAACCATGGTACGGTTTGACGCACCGGCGCGAATCAGCATTCCGGTGCGAGTGTGCGAAACGAGAACATAAAGCAGAACCGCTACCAGCAGACCGACGGCAATAATCATAAGCCGATAAACCGGTAATACAATCTCACCAATGTTGATTTGCCCGTTCAGCCATGCGGGTAACGGCATGACAATACCAGCGGGCCCCCAGAAGATATGTACCAGTGTATCCAGGCACAGAATCATGCCGAAGGTGGCTAAAACCTGATCGAGGTGCGGTAACGTATAGAGGCGCCTGACCAGACCTAGCTCTATGACCAGAGCGGCAAGCCCGGTCAGAACAATGGCGAGCACAAGCGAAAGCAGAAAGGAACCTGTCCATAGCGTGAGTGATGCACAAATAAACGCGCCCAACATATAAAAGGACGCGTGGGACAGATTAACCAGATCCATGATGCCGAATGTCAGCGTCAGACCGGATGCCAGCAGAAATAACAGCACCCCGAGTTGCAAGCCGTTTATTGCCTGTGCGACAAGGATGCTGTAGTCCATAGTTTAATTCTTGCTAACGGATACGGGCGTTAACCTGTATCAGCATGGGACGGCAAACTTACAGTTTGCACTCACCAGCAAAGGGATCCTGGTGATTTTCCATTACCGTAGAACTGATAGTCGTGGTCCAGTTGCCATCAGCATCAGCGACGACCTTGCGACTATAAAAGTTCTGGATAGGCATATGGTTGTTGCCATAGCTGAAAGCACCCCTGACTGAATCAAAGTTGGCTTTCTCCATTTCTGCGCGCAATGCTGCGGTGTCGCTGGTATCTCCACCTGTCGCTTCAACAGCCGCGGCAATAAGGTTAATAGCATCATAGGATTGCGCTGCATAAAATGACGGGTAGGTACCGTACTTTTCTTTGAAGGACGAGACAAATTTCTTGTTGGTTTCGTTATCAAGATCCGGCCCCCAGAACTGGGTGTTCTCGGAACCCATAACACCGTCAAGGCCAGCCTCTTGCAGCTTGGGCAATGAAAGAGCATCAACAGTGAATACGGTGTACAGTGGCAGTGAATCCTGCAAACCGGCCTGTGTGTATTGCTTGATGAATGCACCAGCAGCCTTACCGGGATAGAAAATGAAAATACCTTCAGCACCAGATGCTTTTGCCTTGGCCAATTCCGCGGAGAAATCCAGCTGTGCATCAGCACCCCATTTGGTCAGGTCTTTGCCTTTTATCTCACCTTCAAAAACACTCTCAACTCCCGCCACCATATCTTTACCAGCAGCATAGTTAGGCGCCATGATGTAAAGAGAGTTGACACCTTTATCATTTAGCAATTGCCCCATTGCCATCGGTGTCTGATTGTTCTGCCATGAAGTTGAAAAGAAATTTTCATTACACAACTTGCCCGCTATCGGTGACGGCCCGGCATTGGCACTGATGAGAATCTTGTCAGCATTTACTACCGATTTGAATGATGCCATGAGAACGTGTGACCAGATAAAACCTGCAACAAAATCGACGTCATCCTGTTTGACCAGCTTGTCAGTTACCTGCTTGCCAATTTCAGGTTTAAATTGATCATCCTCAAATAGTACTTCGAGTTTCTTTCCACCGGCAGTGTTATCAAGATGCTCGAGTGCCAGCTCAACAGCATTCTTCATATCATTACCGATCACTGCGCCACCAGTGGTCAATGTGGTCACGAAGCCTATTTTGACAGAATCATCCTGAGCCTGAGCCAAGGGCGTAAAACCACTTAGCGCGATGGCAGCCGAAAGAGCACTGGCGCGCAGGATGTTGGTCGTATTGTGTATGTGTTTTCTTGTATTCACTTATGTAGCCTCCAGGTAATTACCCTTCCATAATACTGCAAGACGGGCATCAGACAATGGGTGTGAGGCGGAATTTAGCGACAGCTACCGCCAGTGGCCTGCCGCTAACCGCAATTTGGCAGGCACAGTTCACATAAGAACACTACAGCACAGCAGCATGATGGGCCAGGTGATCGGCAATAAAGCTTGCTACGAAGTAGTAAGAATGGTCATAGCCGGGTTGTTTTCTGTACTCGACAGCCTGCCCTGCATCCTTGCACGCTTTGAGAAAGGCAGAAGGCTCCAGATGCTCATCATAAAACTGATCCGCGTCCCCCGTATCGATAAGTATTTTTGCCGCAGAAGGCGCATTCATCACCAGCGAGGTTGCGTCATATTGTTGCCATGCTTGCCGGTCAGCGCCAAGGTAGTTGGTAAAAGCCTTCTGGCCCCAGGGAACATTGGACGGTGACACGATGGGAGAAAAAGCAGAAACCGAACGAAATACGTCCGGATGTTTCAGATGAAGTGTCAGCGCACCGTGGCCACCCATGGAATGCCCTGTGATGCCCTGACGGGCCATATCCACAGGAAACTCCGCTGCAACCAACGTCGACAGCTCCTCAGTAATGTAGCGGTCCATAGCGAAATGCGGGGCCCAGGGCTGTTGTGTTGCTGTTAGATAGAAACCCGCCCCCTGGCCCAAATCATAGGCCTCATCGTTGGCGACATGATCACCTCGCGGGCTGGTATCAGGCGCAACAACGACTACACCGAGTTCGGCAGCCGCGCGCTGCAAGCCTGACTTCTCCATGACATTCGCCCAGGTACAAGTCAAACCGGATAGATACCAGATAACTGGAACCGCACCCTGGCTCGCTTGGGGTGGTACGAACACACCAAATGTCATCGGGCATTGGAGCGTTTCACTGTCGTGCGTGTGCACGGAGAGCCTGCCACCATGACTTGCCCAGGAGGATTCTGTTTGTAATGCCATACTGCAAACGCTCCTGCTAGTAGATCACCACGGAACGTATGCTCTCACCGGCATGCATCAGATCGAAGCCTTTGTTTATATCTTCCAGCGGCATGGTATGCGTGATCAGATTATCTATATCGATACGGCCTTCCATATACATATCAACAATTTTCGGTACATCGGTGCGGCCCCTGGCTCCACCAAATGCAGTGCCACGCCATGAGCGGCCGGTAACCAGCTGAAAGGGTCTTGTCTTGATTTCCTGACCGGCTCCAGCAACACCGATTATGATGCTCTCACCCCATCCTTTATGGCAGCATTCAAGTGCTGCACGCATAACCTCTACGTTGCCAATGCACTCAAACGAATAGTCAGCACCACCACCGGTTAATTCGACCAGATGATCCACCAGGTTATCACCATGACCTTTTGGATTTACGAAATCTGTCATGCCAAATGTCCTGCCAACCGCCTCTTTCGCTGGATTCATATCGACGCCGACGATCTGGCGTGCACCAATCATTCGCAATCCCTGAATCACATTGAGGCCGATACCACCCAGACCAAACACGACGGCGGTTGAATTCGGCTCAACCTTTGCGGTAAACATGACAGCCCCTATGCCTGTGGTGACTCCGCATCCGATGTAGCATATTTTGTCAAACGGGGCATCTTTCCTGACTTTAGCCAGTGATACCTCAGGCAAAACGGTGTGGTTCGAAAAAGTAGAACAACCCATGTAATGCAGTATTTTCTGCCCCTTGTAGGAAAACCGTGAGGTGCCATCTGGCATCACGCCTTGTCCCTGAGTGGCACGTACCGCCTGGCAAAGGTTGGTCTTCGGGTGCAGGCAGTACTCGCATTCACGACACTCCGCAGTGTATAGAGGTATGACATGATCGCCCGGCTCAAGGCTTGTTACTCCTTCGCCTACTTCCAACACAATGCCTGCGCCTTCGTGACCCAGTATTGCCGGGAAAGCACCTTCCGGATCAGCACCCGACAAGGTAAATTCATCCGTATGACAAATGCCTGTGGCTTTCAGCTCGACCAGGACTTCGCCCTTTTTCGGCCCCTCCAGATCTACTTCAACAATTTCCAACGGTTTGCCGGCTTCAAACGCCACTGCTGCCCGGGTTTTCATGGCTTGAGTCTCCTCAATATTTAAATATTCGTTTAACGCCTGCCGTAACCTCGTTCCGGTATCAGACCTCGTGGGGTGAACCTTAACACAAGCAATAACACCAACCCCATAGTCATCAATCTCATATGGGCAGCACTCTTTATAAGATGAATACGCAAGGCACTATCTTCGGCCATGCCTGATGTAATGAATTCCATAAGCCACAATCCGATAGGCTCGGCTTCTATCCAGAAAAACCAGATAACGAAACCACCCAACACTGCACCCCAGTTGTTACCGGAGCCACCAACGATCACCATGACCCAAATCAGAAACGTGAATCTCAACGGCTGATAGGACGCTGGAGTAAACTGGCCATCCAGCGTGGTCAGCATCGCGCCGGCAACACCGATAACGGCAGACCCCAATATAAACACCTGCAGGTGTCGCCCTTTAACATCTTTACCCATGGCCTCTGCCGCCACTTCATTGTCACGGATGGCGCGCATCATACGACCCCAGGGAGACCGGAGTGCTTTTTCGCTCAAGTACAAAACAATCAACAGCACGATGGTGAATAACAGGGCATAGGAACCCTTTACAATCAGCGACGAGACTTCCTGAACGGTAAAGCCGTGTTTGGCTGCAAATTCTATAACCCAGGTTTCTTTCTGAAGATTAACTTCATACGGCACGGGACGCGGCAAACCGGAAACGTTTTTAACACCACGGGTCAGCCAGTCTTCGTACTTCAGTACAGCAACAATGATTTCCGATATACCCAGAGTAGCAATAGCCAGGTAGTCGGAGCGTAGTCCCAAAGAAATCTTACCTACGGCCCAGGCAGCTGCGGCTGCAAAAAAACCGCCCACTACCCAGGAAACGATAATTGGCAAACCCAGGCCTCCGAGGTTACCAGTACCTGCAGGGTCAACCGATTCTATTGCGTCTGTTGCGGGGCCGAAAAAGTGCCGCGCAAACATCAATCCCGCTACGCCAATCACTGCTACCAGTAATTTTCGACCAAAAAAATGAAAGTGTTTGTTTGCCATATACATGACAGCAAACGTTGCCAACATGATCAAAGCACTTATTGCCACCCCGCCACCACCAGCATTGATGGCGTCTGTAACTGGAGGCATCGAAACAAGTACGGCAGCCAAGCCTCCAAGAGCAACAAAACCCATGATGCCGACGTTGAGTAACCCGGCATATCCCCATTGGATATTGACACCCAGAGACATCACTGCGGAGATCAGGCACAGATTCAGTATAGCCAGTGACAACGACCAGCTCTGCCCGAACCCTACGGCCGCAAACAAGGCAGCCATCAATAGAAACAACAATAAATTTCGCATCAGATGGTCTGCCCCCTGAATATTCCGGTTGGCCTGACAAGCAGCACAATAACCAGTATGGCAAACGATACTGCGAATTTATAATCAGTAGACAACAGCTGCACCAAACCCTCAGGCATTTGACCTTCGGGCAACAAGTAACCCAGCACCCGTTTGTAGGCAAAGGTCAAGGCAACTTCTGAAAATGCAATTACAAAACCTCCTGCGATTGCACCCAGAGGGCTACCCAGACCGCCGACTATGGCCGCAGCAAATATCGGTAATAGTATCTGCAGGTAAGTAAACGGTTTAAAGCTTTTGTCGAGACCATACAAAGTACCGGCAATGGTCGCCAGCACCGCAGTCAGAATCCAGGCAACCATGACGACCTTGTCCGGGCTGATACCGGATAGCAAGGCCAGGTCTTCATTGTCTGAATAGGCACGCATGGATTTACCGGTTCGGGTTCGGGTGAGGAACCAGAACAGCAGGGCTACGATTACAATCGTCACCACGATAGTAATGCCCTGAGTTGTTTTAAAGGCCATTCCCTCACGCAAGCCTGTCATTTCCTTGAATTCGCGCGCTGTGAATATGAAACGTTCACCATCCGTGAAAATCCTGTCGCCCGGGCCGACGATAAAACGAATCAAGCCGTTATATAAAAACATGACGCCGAGGGATGCGATCAGGAATATAACCGGTGTTGATTTTTGACGACGATAGAAACGATAAACAAGACGGTCCGTCGCCAGAGTAAAAAAAATGCAGATGGCAATACCGACCGGTAGGGCCAACAACGCCGTTGGCAGTGGACCCAAAGATATTCCGGCACTTTGCAACCACAATGTAACCAGCAAGGTTGCCATGGTGCCGAGCGCCATAGTTTCGCCATGGGCAAAATTGGAGAATCGCAGGATGCCGTATATTAGCGTGACTCCCAACGCGCCCAATGCCAACTGGCAACCATAAGTCAGGCCTGGAATAATCAGGAAGTTTCCAAGCAAAGCCAGTGGGTTTAGAAGTTCCATAAATCGACTCGTGTGCTCGAATATCAGTACTTGCAGTTTTGCCGCTTAGCCACCCAGAAATGCGCGGCGAACCTCGGGATTAGCCAACAAGGCCTCGCCGGTATCAGTGTATCGATTGC
Organism: uncultured Granulosicoccaceae bacterium; assembly: GCA_938005265.1. Classification (GTDB taxonomy): domain Bacteria; phylum Pseudomonadota; class Gammaproteobacteria; order Granulosicoccales; family Granulosicoccaceae; genus CALFCE01. The sequence continues at coordinate 107,715 of CALLOA010000044.1, read as the reverse complement.
CACCCTGCACCAGCACGTAACCACGATCCGCAATATCGAGTGCTTGCTTGGCGTTTTGTTCAACCATCAGAATGGCAATGCCGGTTTTGGCAATTTCTATAATACGATCAAAAAGTTCATCCATGACTATGGGTGACACGCCGGCAGTCGGTTCATCAAGCATCAGAACTTTGGGTTGAGTCATAAGCGCCCGGCCCACCGCTACCTGCTGGCGCTGCCCACCCGATAATTCCCCGGCTGCCTGTTTTCGCTTTTCGCCCAGCACTGGAAACAGTTCGAACACCTGCTCCATCGTTGCGTTGATCGAGTCTTCGCGAATAAAGGCACCCATTTCAAGATTTTCCTGGACCGTCATGGTGGTAAACACATTGTTGGTTTGCGGCACAAACCCCATACCTTTGTGTACCCTTGCCTGCGGTGACAGTGAGGTTATTTCCTCGCCATCCAGCACTACGCGTCCTTCACGCAAGGAAAGCATGCCGAAAACAGCCTTCATTGCAGTGGACTTACCAGCGCCATTGGGCCCCACTACGACAGCAATCTCACCCTGGTCAACACCAATGGTGCAATCGGTGATGATATCAGCACCACCGTAGCCACCAGTCATACTTTCGCCAATAAGAAATTTCATCGGGCCCCCGCACCGGCGTTGGCCTGGTCACGTTTGTTCTTCAAGCCGGTTCCCAGATAGGCCTCGATCACTTCTTCGTTATTTTTAACTTCATCCGCAGTGCCCTGAGCAAGCACCCGGCCTTCAGCCATGCAGATCACCGGATCGCAAAGACGCGATATAAACTCCATATCGTGTTCTATCATGCAGAACGTGTAGCCCCGCTCCACATTCAGTCTCTGAATCGCATCACCAATCGTATTCAGCAGAGTACGATTGACGCCAGCCCCCACTTCATCCAGAAATACCACTCGCGCATCGACCATCATGGTTCGACCCAGCTCCAGCAGTTTCTTTTGCCCACCGGAAAGATTGCCGGCTAACTCATGGGTAAGGTGGGATATTTGCAGAAATTCAATAACCTCATCCGCCTTTTCGCCGATGAGTCTTTCTTCCTCACGAACACGCCCCGGCTTCAACCACGCGTCCATCAGTTTTTCACCAGACTGGCTGCCAGGCACCATCATCAGGTTTTCCCGGACACTGAGAGTTGAAAATTCGTGAGCTATCTGGAAGGTTCTGAGCAATCCCTGATGGAAGAGCTCGTGGGGAGAAAGCCCGGTAATATCCTCATTATCAAGCAGCACTCGACCTGATGTGGGCGGATAAAGACCAGCAATAACATTAAACAGTGTAGATTTGCCCGCACCATTTGGCCCTATCAGGCCAGTTACCGTACCGCTTTTGATTTCAAGCGTAGCGCCATCTACCGCGCGCAATCCACCAAAGTGCTTGTGTAACTCCTCGACTCTAATCATCGCCTGTATCGTTGACAATCCGGTTAAAGAATAGTGAAACGGTTGGGAGTCTGCAAAGCAGCAAGCCGGCAGAAAACCACCGGCTTGCAATTACATCTTAAATTTTCTTAGTAAGATTTGGTTTAGCGGAATTTAGCAGTGGTGTTTTTACCATCTTCCACCAGAATTTCACGGTAGTTACCAGCACTTTCACCAGAACCTACCAATTCAACAGCGGTTGCACCGACATAGTCAATCTCACCACCGCCAGCAAGTATTTCCAGCGCCTTTCCTAATTCACCCGGCAGAATCTCTTCACCCGGTGCGTTGGCAACTTCCATTACCTTGGCTTTGAAATCCGCACTACTTGTGGAACCAGCCGCCTGCATCGCCAGCATAATCAGCGCTGCAGCATCGTAAGATTCACCAGAAAATGCATCAGGTGTGATACCGGCATCTTTAGCCAGTTTGTCAAAAATTTCTGCACCCTGACTATCAGTACCGGGTACGGTACCAAAAGAACCATTCAGATCATCGCCAATGGCAACCGGCAATGAGTCCCCGATCATGCCGTCCGGCAATACGAAAGTGTCAAAAGCACCTGTATCGAGTGATGCCTGAATGACACCTTTACCACCTTGATCAAGGTAGCCTGCAACGATCAGCACCTCACCACCTGCCTGGGCCAAAGCACCTACTTCAGCAGAGTAATCACCTTTGCCATCTTCGTGAGCCGCAGAAATGGTGATCTCACCACCACTGGCTTCGAAATTGGACTGAATGCTGTCGGCAAGACCTTTACCATAGTCGTTATTGGTGTAGGTCATGGCAACAGACTTGATGCCTTTGTCGTTCAGGATGTCAGCGATTACCTGACCCTGACGGGCATCAGAAGGCGCTGTTCGAAAAAACAGATCGTCATCTTCTGCAGTTGACAATGCAGGAGAGGTAGCAGATGGCGAAACCATCACTACACCATTCGGGCGAGCGACATTTTGCAAAATTGCTCCGGTTACACCAGAACAATCCGCACCCATTATGGCACTGACTTTATCGGAGGTAATCAGCCTTTCAGCTGCAGCTGTGGCTGCCGCCGAATCTACACAGGTCGAATCACCGCGTACTGATTCGACTTTTGAGCCGTCCAGCAATTTGCCGGACTCGGTCACTTCTTTCATGGCCAGCTCGGCACTGGCACCCATGGCCGGTGTCAGGGATTCAATAGGCCCTGTAAACCCGAGTACGACACCGATTTTTATATCTTCAGCTGATGCAACCGTCGCACAGGCGCTGGCAGCGATAGCTAGCAATAATTTTTTCATTTAATCCTCACCTTAACTATTTGAGCTAATTGAATTCAGGCCAGGCCTGACTATATTTTTCTTATCTTGCTACCTGGCGACACCAATGAGTGTACCCTTCAGAATAAGCTGCACACCATAATCACCAGACCACGGCCCGGGTGGGCAAATAATGCATGCGAGACAACCTTAGCCGCAACACTTGCAGTTTAACATTGAAAACAGGCTTGCAAACCGCTTTGATTGTATTCAGGACGACAAGGGAACCGTGCCCGCCACAAGGCCTATAAGCACCGCCATACCTACCGGGAAAACGACACATTAGAACGCAAACTGATTCACAGAATCAGGTCGAATTTCTAGAACGCACAGGCATGTGTCTTACTTACTACCCTTGCGGCCCACCAAGAGGTGTCAGTGGACGAATCTGTCTACGGGAGGCATTCGAAATACGGTTTTACAGCAAGATACCGCAATCACTTTTCAACCTGAAGCCGTACGACTACGGGACTCAATAAAATTATTGAATGCGTGCAGAGTTTCGGCCGAGGCATGATGTTCCAGGCCTTCAGAATCCCGTTTGGCCGTGGCCTCTGACACCCCCATTGCGATCAAAAATTTAAAGACAATGTCGTGGCGCTTGCGGCTGGAAATAGCAAGTTTTTTTCCCTTTGGTGTCAAAAATATTGAGCGATATGGCTGGCTATTGACGTAGCCTTCACGCTGCAAGCGTGCCAGTGTTTTACTCACCGTAGGCTGGCTGACACCCAGATGCCGCGCCATGTCAACCAGCCTGGCTTCACCTTCACAGGCAATAAGATCATCAATTAATTCGACATAATCTTCTGTTGCTTCCATCTGATGAGCACGTCTGACGTGTTGAAAAACAGCAGCCTGCTTGTTCGGAGGCTGCAGCTGCCTCCGTGTAATTGCCTGTTTCATGGTTTTTGAAACTCCCGAAAATACAACGGAACCGGTCTTGCCTGCACCTGGCAATGCAACACCTGACTGCCGCCACTAATACTCTACCAGTTTATATTATATGCCAAATGTAATAAACTTAGCATAGGCTAACTTTTCTACTATATCTCGCAAACCGGATCTCTTCACGTTGCCAAGATTGAAACTTACTTACATCCTGCTGGCGAAGCTTCTGGCGAATCGGTTTTTACCACTGAAATCCTTTCTGTTGATTCTGCTGATTTCGGTTTTTATCAGTGCCTGCGATAAAGGCCAGGAACAAGACCCGGCTAATGGCGATAACAACAAGCTCAAAGTCATTACAACATTCACCGTAATTGCTGACATGGCGAGAAATGTGGCAGGTGACGCTGCTACCGTTGTCTCGATAACAAAACCTGGAGCTGAAATTCACAACTACCAACCCACGCCAAAAGATATAGCGCAAGCGGAAAACGTGGATCTGGTGTTATGGAACGGAATGGGCCTTGAAGTCTGGTTTGAAAAATTTCTGCAGCAGCTGGATGGCGTACCCGGTTATACAGTGACCGAAGGAATAGTCCCCATAGATATAGGCTCTGGCTCATATAGCGGCAGGCCCAATCCGCACGCCTGGATGAGCCCTAAAGACGCCCTGATATACGTTGACAATATAGCCAAAGCCCTGACTAATGCTGATCCGGAAAACCAATCGTTGTATCAATCAAACGCAAAACGGTACAAGCAACAGATTAACGAAGTTGCAGGCCCCGTACGCGAGGCGCTTGCAGGTATACCGGAAGAATCACGCTGGCTGGTGACCAGTGAGGGTGCGTTTAGTTATCTCGCACGGGATTTCGGTCTAAATGAGCTTTACATCTGGCCCATCAATGCGGATCAGCAGGGCACGCCATCACAAGTTAGAAATGTTATTGATGTGGTACGAGAAAATAATATACCGGCAGTCTTCAGTGAAAGCACTGTTTCCGCAAAATCTGCCGAACAAATCGCGCGTGAGACAGACGCACGCTATGCAGGTGTATTGTATGTAGATTCATTAAGTAAAGTAGATGGCCCGGTTCCCACCTACCTTGATTTATTAACAGTAACAACCCGCACGATAGTAACCGGATTATCCACGCAGGATTGATATCTGGCATGGAAAAACCATCTGACATGGAAAACCCGCTAGCCGACACCACTGGAGCATACGCTCTACCTGAAAGTGGCGAGGTGGTTATTGACAGCCCAGCGGAAAGGGCAAAAATTCGGATTCTTCAGCGTGATTCCGGCGAGCATTCAGGCTATTCCGGCATCAGTGCGGAAAACGTTACAGTCATCTATCGTAATGGCAATATCGGGCTTGAAAACGCCAACTTCGAGGTTCCCGTTGCCAGTATTTGTGCTTTGGTAGGTGTGAATGGCTCTGGTAAATCAACTCTGTTCAAAGCGTTGATGGGCTTCGAACATTTATCGCAAGGCTCAGTAACCATACTAGGGCAAGCAGCCGGTAAATCATTGGCTAAAAATCACGTTGCTTACGTTCCACAAAATGAAGAGGTTGACTGGAATTTCCCGGTATTAGTAGAAGATGTCGTCATGATGGGGCGCTATGGTCACATGGGTTTTTTGCGCCGCCCATCGCGAACCGATCACCAAAAAGTAGATGAGGCCCTGCGACGGGTCAACATGCAGCACTACCGAGCACGCCAGATCGGTGAGCTATCAGGTGGCCAGAAAAAACGGGTATTCCTGGCCCGTGCTATCGCTCAGGAAGCGTGCGCTATTTTATTGGACGAACCTTTCACTGGTGTTGACGTACAAAGTGAAGACGCAATCATCGAGCTATTACGCGAGTTGCGAGCCACCGGCCATGTAATCCTTGTTTCAACTCACAACCTGGGCAGTGTTCCTCAATTCTGTGATCAGGTCATCCTCATCAATAGAACAGTACTCGATTATGGTGAAACTGAATCCGTATTTACCAGGGAGAATCTGCAACGTGCCTTTGGAGGCAGCTTGCGCTTACACGTTCTCGGTGGTGACGAATTGCATGAAGATGATGACGCCAGACGTGTAACTGTTATAACCGATGACGAAAGACCCGTTGTCATCTATGACGAAGACCACAATTCCAAAAGCAAACAAGATCCCGGCAAAGCATCCGAACCCGGTGGAAGCAATTTGCCATGATAGAAACCCTGCTAGAGCCATTTGCCTATCAGTATATGACTACCGCCATCTGGGCCAGTGGCCTTGTCGGTGCCGTGTGCGGCTTTCTATCTGCTTACCTGATGTTGAAAGGTTGGTCATTGATCGGTGATGCTTTGTCTCACTCAGTAGTCCCCGGGGTCGCCCTCGCCTACATGATTGGCCTGCCCTATGCATTCGGAGCATTTATATCGGGGGCCTTAGCTGCAGGCGCCATGTTATTCATCAGTCAACGATCAACGCTACGAACAGACGCTGTCATCGGGCTGATTTTCACGGGTTTTTTCGGATTCGGCTTATTCCTGGTATCACTCTCGCCAACATCCGTTGATGTCGACACAATCATATTCGGAAATATTCTATCGATCAGTCCCATTGATTCGCTCCAACTGGTTTTGATAGCCGGGATTTCTCTTTTGCTACTGAGCATCTTCTGGAAAGATATTATGATTGTCTTCTTTGATGAATCACATGCACGATCAATTGGCCTGTCACCCAACAAAATCAAACTGCTCTTTTTTACCTTGCTAAGCGCATCTACAGTAGCTGCGCTGCAGACCGTCGGCGCGTTTCTGGTTATCGCAATGGTTGTAACGCCGGGAGCAACAGCATACCTGCTAACGGACCGGTTTTCTCGCCTGATCATCTTAAGTCTTGCCATAGGAAGCATAACCGGGTCACTAGGTGCATACATCAGCTACTTCCTTGATGGCGCAACAGGTGGGGTTATTGTGGTTATGCAAACCATAATATTTCTGTTTGTATTTTTACTTGCACCCAAACACGGCTTACTGGCGAGCAAACATCAAACAAGAAAAAAAGTAGCTGAACTACAACACACGAATTTAGCCGAGCGAACAAGTGGCTCATGAACTGGTTACTGGAACCATTGGGCTTTGAGTTCATGCAACAGGCTCTGATTATCGGTCTACTGGTTTCCATACCTGCGGCAACCATGTCCTGCCTTCTGGTATTAAAGGGCTGGTCCCTGATGGGTGATGCTGTATCACACGCTGTGTTACCCGGAATTGTTATCGCTTTTCTATTAGGCATTCCCGCAGCAATCGGCGCATTTGTCGCAGGTCTTTTTTGCGCCATTGCGACCGGATTTCTGGACCAGAACAGTCGCTTAAAAGAAGATACGGTAATGGGGGTTGTATTCAGCGGCATGTTTGCCCTGGGGCTAATTCTCTTCAACTACGTTCACACCAACCTGCATCTGGATGAGATTCTTTTTGGTAACATCCTGGGCGTAAGCTGGCAGGACGTATTGGAAACAGGGACTGTAACAGCCTTGGTGTTAACGATATTTCTGATAAGAAGCCGCGACATCATGCTGTTCGCATTTGACCCCCAACAAGCCAGAATCATTGGCATCAATACACGCTTCTTGCACTACCTGCTACTTGTCATGTTATCAATGGTGATAGTCGCGTCGATGAAAGCAGTGGGTATTATTCTGGTCATTGCAGTGCTAATTGCGCCGGGAGCTATTGCTTTCTTGCTCACTGACCGCTTTGACCAAATGCTCTTGATCGCTATACTAATCGCGCTTTTCTGCACATTTACAGGCGTTATCCTGAGTTATCATCTAAACAGTGCAACAGCACCGACGATTGTTGTATTGATGTCGTTGGCCTTCATAGTAGCTTTTCTATTCGCGCCTAAACGTGGAGTTCTTAAGCAAAAGTCCAAAAACATTGCGATCGATATGAAATAAACCTTTCAGAGTGCCACGAAACAGCTACAAAAAGTCACGGATTATAAAACCGCCGATCACCAATTCTGCGCGTATAACCAGCGGCATCAAGGTATTCAAGAACTTCTATTGTGATATTTCTACCAATGCCGGCACGGTCTCGAAACGTTTTAGCATCAAACCCAGTCTCACTTTGTTCTTCGTGTAACGTCTGCGCGAGAGAAACCAACGACTGCAAGGCTTGCGGATGATAGACACGGTTTCTGGAAACAGGAACAAGATATCCGGCTTTAACCAGCGGCTTCACCTGTTCATTTAGTTCCTTGAGCTTAAGGCCGGTACTTTCTTCCAGTGCCGACAACGATGGGGGCTTTGTAACCTGTGGCCCAATATCCACATAGATCTTGTCCAACAGCGCAGCCGAGTGAGTGTCCAGCTTGGGCACAAAGTCCACAAGCTTTATACGGTTGCCGCTACGTGCCAACTCACGGCGCTGCAGCATCATTCCCAGCGCGACACTTGTACTGCTGACAACATTCGACTTCGCACCAAGTAATTCGTTTTGCGGCATACCGGCTTCTTCGGGATGCTGACGATGATAGTCCGATATGGATACGCGCAGCGATTCACAGACCAGTTCCAGCTCATGCTTTGCAAATAGCAGCTCATCCTCGACGGATGAATCACGTAGCTCTGTGGCCGTACTGACAACATCCAGCGTTCCCAATATCTGGCTGAATATTGTGGCCTTCAGGTTTCGCCCTTGCCGGAAATCCGCAGCCTTGACTCCCTTGCTGGAAATCTCAAGCAACCTTCTCATGGCAGTTACCGGGTCGCTACTATTTTGCGCCAAAAGTGTATCTACACGATTTCTGCGATAGCTTCTTTGCCGCTGAGAATACGGTTCAACAACCAAACCACCACCAATCGTTCGGGATGCAGCCGAGTCTCGAAGTACAAGCCGATCACCAAAAACTGTATGAACCGGCCTGGACAAAACCAACTGTGCCATTGCAGTTTGCCCGGGTTCCAGATGACGGTGCTCATAAAGCGATACACGAGCCGTAAGACTGCTTGCTGCAAAATGTACATGCACACTGCTCCAGTGCTTCAAGCGCGTGATCTCATCAGGCAGTAAACTGAGTTCTATATCAATGCACTCAGTCAAGACGGACTGTTCATTGCTGGTAATCCAGTCACCACGAAGTATTTCCGAAGCACCAAGATTTGCAACATTGAAAGACACGCGGTGACCACGCCGCACAATAGCGGACTCATCAGACTTTCTGCCATTGATGTGCAGTGCTTTCAACCGTAACGATTGCTGGCTGGGTAAATGTTGAAGAGCATCAGTCAAACCGGCATGACCGCTGTAGACTGTGCCCGTTGTTATGGTCCCGGCTCCGGGAACTGTAAATGATCGGTCAACTGCTAGCCTGAAACAGACATCTGCCTGCGCCTCAGACCTGGCTTTGGTCGAGCCCGCCGTGTATTCAAACAGATCCTTTTTCAAAGCATCTATTCCAGAGCCCGTAACGCTGGAAACCCGATGTGTAGCCAGAGCGTTGATGCCGTGTTGTTTTACGAGTACTTCGGCTGCTTCCGCTGCTGCATCAGCCTGAATATCATCAACAAGATCAGTCCGCGTGATGATAACCATACATTGATTGATACCATACAAGCCCAATATGGTTGCGTGCTCGCGGGTCTGTGGCATAACACCATCATCAGCGGCAACAATAAGCAAAGCCAGATCAATAGCACCAATCCCCGCCGCCATATTGCGAATAAACTTTTCATGGCCAGGGACATCTATAAACCCGATAGACTGACCATCAGGTGCGTCAATATAGGCAAACCCCAGGTCTATCGATAAACCCCTGGCCTTTTCTTCTTTCAGCCGGTCAGTTTCAACACCGGTCAGCGCCTTTATCAGAGTAGTCTTGCCATGATCAACATGACCAGCCGTGGCCAACAACATGGTCAGCTCCCACCCGATTCAAGATTGGCAATAAATGCTGCTGTGTCATCATGTTCCAGGCAGCGCAGATCAAGAATTAACGAGTTCTTGTTAATGCGACCAATCACCGGCACAGATAGTTCTCTCAAGCGGGCAGCCATATTCGAAACGGACAGCGAACCGGCAGGTGATAACACCAGACAAAGACTCGGCAAGGACTCAACCGGCAGTGCACCGCTGCCTACCTGACTTTGACAATCAGTTGTCGCTACCGTGATGTTGCTGTTAAAAAATTTAATCAAGTGTTGATGCAAGGAATCAGCTGTCTCCTGCATGTGTTGCGGTTTTCGTGATAACAGGCGTAGTGAGGGTATTTGCTGTGCCAATTGCTCAGGATTAGCATACAACTTAAGAAGAGTTTCCAAAGCGGCGAGTGTCATTTTATCGCAGCGTAAGGCGCGCTTCATAGGATTGGCTCTAATGGCAGCGATCTGTTCAGCTTTTCCAACGATCAACCCACATTGCGGACCACCCAGCAGCTTATCCCCGCTAAAAGTAACGATGTCCGCACCCTCTTGTATCGCATCCCGCACTGTTGGCTCAGCCGGTAAACCGAAACGAGACAGATCGACCAGAGCGCCACTTCCCAGATCATTGATAAAGACACAATCTCGCTCATGTGCAAGTGACGCCAATTCGGCATCGGAAACACTTTTGGTAAAACCTTCAATGCGATAATTGCTGGTGTGTACTTTCATTACCGCAATCGCACCTTCCTCGATGGCTGACAGATAGTCATGCTCGTGTGTACGGTTGGTGGTACCCACCTCGGCCAGATGACAACCGGCCTTTTTCATGATCGCCGGCACTCTGAAACTGCCACCAATTTCTACCAGCTCGCCGCGTGACACAGCGACTGATTTCTGCGAAGCCACCGTATTCAGTGTTAACAAAACCGCTGCAGCATTGTTGTTAACAACCGTAGCGGCCTCCGCACCCGTTAAACGGCAAAGCCATTCTTCGACATGAGAATCTCGATCACCGCGCCGGCCTGCTTCTATGTCAAATTCCAGCGTGCTGGCACCACGTGATACCTTAACCATCGAATCTATACAGGCCTGCGGCAAAGGCGCACGCCCAAGATTGGTATGCAGGACTGTACCGGTCAGATTGAATACCGGCTTTAATGAGCTAGCAAGCATGGAGTCGCAGGCTTGCGTTGCGTGTTTATGAATGATAGCCGCAACATGTGTTGCCGCGTCGTCAGCACTTTCAAATTCCTGTGGTGCGACCACCTGTTTCGAGTCACAGCTTTCAGACAACATGTCGGCGCGACAAGCGCTTATCGCATCACGATAAAGTGTCACACTAAAGTCCCGACCCAGTCGTTCAATCAAAAAACCCGCAGGCGCTTGACCCAGCAATTTGTCCAGCGACGGTATATGGCTTGGATGCAAATTAACTCTAGACACGAGAGATCAGCCAATCACTGCGATTGCTTGACACACCGTTTGTAACACGTTTAAAAAACGGGCTTAAACCAGGGCAAGCCAAGCTATTGCCAGGCACCCGGTACCAAGAACTTTTCATACACCAGTTTAAGGCGATCGTTCTCATGTTCTCTATTCTCTATTCGTCGTTGTCGCAGCAATGCCCCAAATTGACACTCGTTCCAGAGCCATTGGCCAAGTTGCTGACTATCCGGTAGACCACGGTTCATGGCAGCTTCCAGGTAGAAGGTTTTTATATCATCAACGCAAAAGCGAAAACGCAACGTATCAGACATTTCTCCATTGGGATTACTTGCGGGGTCTGCCGAACCGAAGCGCTCCACGAAATCAACCGCTGCCGATATTTCCATGCCCGAAAGTCCGGTTTTCGTGCCATTTTTATGTTGCCATTCCTGCCAGTCACCATAGAGGTAGCGCACCTCATCAGTCACTGTTTTGCACGCTGACATTGCGGGTGCCTGCCAAGTCTTATCGATATTGCATGAAGGATCCTCAAGTTCGAAATCAACAAGAACAGGCTCGTTTGCCGGTTTTTCCAGCAATGATAACGCTGCACTCATGACCTTTAACTGGAAGCCACCATCTGCGCCATCTACTTTATTGCTGTCCTCACCTGTAATCCAGCCTCCCAGCGGCCTGCCTAATTCAAACGGAACCCAAAGAGCCCGCGGTGGTTTTACTTTTTCCAGATGAAGGCGTATCGAGCCGATAACAATTGTCGAAATACCCTTTTTTTCCAGATAAACTGCGAGCACGCTCACGGCGCGCGTACAGTTGGGTCAAACGGGTAATAAAATAGCCAAGTTGACGCCTTCCGCCAACATCCGATCAGCGGCGTCACCCGCCTCTTCTTCCATCATTTTAGGGTCAGTCGCCCCCATAAACGAATAATGTTCCTCTGCTACAGCACCTATCAGACCCTGCTTAACCAACTGTTGTGCCGTAGTACGCGGCATGATCGATTCAATATTTCTAACTGCTGCGCTGCGATCAAAATTAACCGATACGTGACTGAGCAGAACATCCTCATTGGCCACCGATTTATCCAACACCCTGTAACCGGCGTCACCGCCTCGAAATGGTGCGTCGCCACGCCGTATCAAACCTGCGCTGGACACCAGTGCAAGCTTGCGATTCTCGCGTGCCACCGGTTGTGCGGGCTGCAAGCCGGGAAAGCTGGGGCATTCAAGCGCTTCCGCCCCTTTACGCCCTGCAGGATGCAGATCTGCAATTCTCACCATGGATTCACCTGTTACCTAGTTAGTTGGCGTACATCGGTATTTTAGCTTTTTTAACACTCTCTGTTACAGGAAACCTTACGATAAAATAGCAGTCGTAATAGCTGTAAAGCTGAATTATTGATGACTTTGACAAACTAACGGGATAAACACCTGGCCCTGTTTTGGAGTTCCCCCGCTTTAGTGGACACCGACGTTATGCTGCGTTAGCAGCTTGATTATTTGTTCTGAATTCTACAGGGCTGCTGTAACCAAGTTTCGAATGCTTACGCACACGGTTATAGAATGCTTCAATATATTCGAATATTGCCGCTGCAGCTTCTCTACGTGTTGAAAATCTGAACCGGTGGATAAGTTCCTTCTTGATAGTAGCAAAGAAGCTCTCTGCAACGGCGTTATCCCAACAATTACCCTTGCGGCTCATGCTCACTTTTATACCGCGATCTGTTAGCGCCTGGCGGTAATCGTTTGCCGTGTAGTTACTGCCTCGATCTGAGTGCTGGATAAGACCTTTGGGCGGATTTCTAGATTCCAATGCCATGTCGAGCGCCTTCAATGTCAGCTTGGTGTCGTTGGTATCGCTCATTGCCCAACCGACCACTTCACGGTTATAAAGATCGATCATTGATGCCAAATACAACCAGCCTTCATCAGTCGGCACGAAGGTCACATCAGTCACCCATTTCTCATTAACGCTAGTAGCATTGAAATCGCGGTCCAGCTCATTGGCCGCTACCCCATGGCTAGGATCTGATTGAGTGGTGACACATCGCCAACTACGCCTGGAGAGCACGACAAGGCCGTTTTCCTGCATAAGTCTGGCAACCCGTTTTTCCGCCACCTGATGACCAAGATCTCTGAGCGCGTCGTGAACCCGAGGGCTGCCATATGTCTGTCTGCTAGCTTCGAAAATGGGTTTGATGAGCCCCAATAGTTTGTCGTCTTCAAGCTGACGCTTGCTGGGTGTGCGTTTGAGCCAGGCGTAATAGCCAGAGGTCGAAATCCCCAGCACCTTGCAAAGGTCTGTCACCGTGAAATAGGCCTTCTCTACCGATACAAACTCGAACTTCAGTTCGATTCTCTGGCAAAGAAGGCCGTCGCTTTTTTTAATATTTCACGCTCTGTTTTCAAGCGTTTGTTCTCAGCACGTAACCGTTCCAGCTCTTGCTGATCGGTCTCAGACAGACTGTTCTGCTTCATTGTTCCGTTTGATTCCTGATCAAGTGTCATCCAGCGACGAACCGTTGATTCTGTCAAATCCAGATCACGACAGATCTGCGATACCGATTTGTCACCAGCACGAATCAACTCAAGCACCTGCTGCTTGTACTCGTCAGTAAATGATCTACGTTCTCTACGTGTCTTGCGTTTTGCCATGAGGCACCTCTAGGAGCATTATCACTCATATTGAGGTGTCTACCAAACCGGGGGAACTCCATTTGCCCGCTCGCTGTACGAGCGTGTTTTTATGCGTAGTAATCGCCCGCAACGGCCGGTTCAACAGGCATACCTTAAGAAAACGGTAGAATCCGGCCATTTAGCCATTTTCAGCCTTTTGCAATGCGGAAGATGTACAAACCGCGCCAGGATGACTGTTGTCAGTAGAGTCTTTACAGTACTATTAGGGTCAAGATCGCCGTTGCTTGCTTGAATTGAGTTTGAATCGAGTATATCTATTGAGTAGTTCTGGAAGAGGATTGTGGCCCGGTGGCCCACGCGGGCTTCAAACCCGTTGAGATTGGCGAATACCCAGTTTGGTAGGTTCGACTCCTGCGCTCTTCCGCCATCGCTCTGGATTGTTAAAATCCAGCTGAGATCTTTCATCAAGCCGGGCTAAAACTCCTGGCGGTTCAATACACTCACCCATTCTGCCAAATTTGGCCACTCCTTCGCTTGATGTATTCTGCTATTGTTGTTAGGGATAGATATTTCTACTTATTTAATTTCTGACATGGATGCAATGGTGATCCTATGATTAAAGCCGCGTTTAGCTGGATATCAGCACTTTGGATTTGTTGGGTTTTCCTGGCTTCGTTGCCTTACAAGTTCACCCTGCATCCGGACACGAAACATATTTTCGGCACTATAGGAAAGTGGATGTCCGATACTATTGCAGTTCCACTGGGGTCTTTATTCAGCAGTTTTGGTTCATACGTTATCGGTGTTGCCGAACTTGTAACCTGCATTGTTCTACTAAGTCCTGCCATCATTATCTTATTTCGCAAACTGAGCAACAGACAGTACGGTGGTATTCGTGCGAAGTGGCATGCGATCGGTGGACTAATGGCGGCAATGCTCATGACAGGTGCTGTATTTTTTCACCTTTTTACGCCACTGGGGATAGAAGTATTGCATGAGGGTAAAAGTGATGGCGGCAGACTTTTCTATTCAGCTGCATCCATTCTGGTGCTCGGCATAGTAATGTTTGCCATCAATATGGCCGGCAATCAAAAGTTGGATAGCTAAACGCAAAAAGCTGTCACTTTAAATTCTCATACACGAATTTCAGCAGGCAAAAATGACCGCGTTAGCACATCGGTTTGACAATACTTATGCAACCTTACCACCACGCTTCTATGAGAAACTGGCGCCCTCGCAGGTGCAGGCCCCTGAGTTAATCAAGCTGAACGCTTCCGTCGCAAGCCTGCTCGATCTGGACGCAAACTGGTTGCAATCAGAAACCGGTGTGGCGATGCTGGCCGGCAACTACGTGCCCGACGGTGCCGAACCACTGGCCATGGCCTACTCTGGCCACCAATTTGGAGGCTGGGCACCGCAGTTGGGGGACGGTAGGGCTATTTTACTGGGGGAGTTGCAGGGCACTGATGGCCACAAATACGATTTGCAGCTCAAGGGCGCAGGTCGTACACCCTTCTCACGCGGTGGTGACGGCAGAGCATGGATTGGCCCCGTAATGCGTGAATATATTGTAGGCGAATCAATGGCGGCACTTGGTATTCCGACTACACGCGCTCTGGCAGCGGTAACAACCGGTGAGCAAGTCATACGCGAGCAAGGGTTTGTGCCGGGCGCTGTATTGACACGGGTAGCAAGAAGCCATGTACGGGTTGGCACGTTCGAGTTTTTTGCCGCCAGAAGAGATAATGAGGGTCTGAAAGTACTGGCTGACTATGTCATCGGCCGTTTCTATCCGGAGTGTGCAGAACAGGCTGAACCGTACGTGTCTTTACTTGAACGCGTGTTGTATAAACAGGCCAAACTGGTGGCATTATGGCAATGGGTGGGATTTATTCACGGGGTAATGAACACTGATAATATGAATGTATCCGGTGAGACTATCGACTATGGTCCCTGCGCTTTCATGGATAATTATGAGGCGGGCAAGACCTTCAGTTCCATCGATCGCGGAGGACGTTACGCATACTCAAACCAGCCACGGGCAGCACAATGGAATCTGGCGGTACTTGCTCAGTGCTTGCTACCACTCATACAGACTGATGAATCAGGCGAAGAAGCCGCTATCGAAAAGGCACAATCTGTTGTCGATTCATTCCCGCCAATCTACCAAAAAGAATTTGTTAACGGCATGCGACGTAAACTCGGCCTGGCAAACGAACAGGATGATGACTTACTGCTTGGCAGCGAGCTGCTTGAGTTGATGGAATCCGGCAAAGCGGATTTTACCCTGACTTTCTTCAGACTCTATGAAATGGCAGTCTCTTTACAGGCTGGCACCACCGACAACGCATCCGTCAGCTGCCCATCTCCATCTAACGATACACTTACCAACTGGCTACAACTATTCGAGAACCGTGAAGAAGCCAGCCAATGGATTGATAGATGGTTGCCCAGACTTATTGAGAGCTCAGATTCAGCTAATTCAGCGCGTGGCTCAACAGATAACACCGGTTCACCGGATTGGCTGGAAACCATGCGCCTGAGTAATCCAGCCATAATTCCTCGCAACCACCAAATAGAAAATGCCATTAGCGAGGCAGTAAATAATAAGAGCTACACCGCCTTCGAAGAGTTGCTGACTGGCTGCACTCATCCCTTTGATACCAGCAACACAAGCAACAACACAAGCAGCCAAACAAACAGCCAGCCTGAAGCAACACGAAGCAGTTTGATGACGCCACCGGAATCTCATGAAGAAGTTACCATGACCTTTTGCGGCACCTGAAACGAAGATGGCTCTGCAACCTCGAACCACAATCATATACGCCCTGAGCTGAACCCATGCCACTGTGGATCCCCATCACGATCTGTGCGGCGTTTTTCCAGAATTTACGCTCGGCCTTGCAAAAACACTTAACCGGTGTACTAAGTGGTCAGGGTGCGGCCTACTCACGCTTTCTCTTCGCACTCCCTTGGGCCTTATTGTACTTGTGGATACTGGTACAACTGTTTGGTTTTTCTCTACCACAGATTAATGACCGTTTTTTACTGTTTTGCCTGCTTGGCAGCATCACACAAATCATTTCAACCGTTGCTTTACTCAAAGCGTTTTCGTTTCGCAGCTTTGCGGTAGCTACCGTGATATCAAAACTGGAAATTGTGATTGTGGCAATTCTGGGTTTATTGATTCTTGGCGACACGCTGAGTTTGATGGCGCAATTCGGTATTCTGCTGGGCACCATCGGCTTACTGACATTGTCTGCCGGTCAAAACAAGCTAACGCCAGGTTCTATATTGCGGGGGCTGGGTGAACCTGCAACCACGTACGGCTTACTGGCGGCCTTGGGGCTTGGTGGCTCAGTCATTTTCTTTCGTGGAGCCTCTCTTGCTCTTGAAGAACCTGCGTTTATTATGGCAGCCGCATTTACGCTTGCCTCTGCATTGATAATGCAAACCATTCTGATGGGTATATTTCTGGCAGTGGTCGAGAAAGGGCAAATCAAGCGAGTATTAGGCTCCTGGCGTTGGTCAATGTGGGTTGGTGTTACCGGCATGCTTGCTTCAGTTGGCTGGTTTACCGCTTTTACGTTACAAAACGCAAGCTATGTACGCGCACTTGGCCAGATTGAGCTGATTTTCACGTTCATAGCAACCACCCGAGTATTTCGTGAAAAAGTCAGCGTCCTCGAGTATCTTGGCTGTGCAATGATCGTGGTTGGTATTCTGGTACTGTTACTCAGTCGTTAATCATTTTGAGTTAAACTCGAGCAATCGATTTGTTTGATCCGATCTACCACATCAATCTCATTACCCAACACAGGATTGCCCACTAATCATGTCAACGCTATTTTCTTCACTGACAATTCGCGGCGTAACATTGCCAAACCGGGTCGTCGTTTCACCGCTATGCATGTATTCAGCTGAAAACGGCATGGCGCAGCCGTTTCATTTTGCTCATTTAAGCACCTTCGCAAGAGGCAAGGCAGGCATTGTATTCACCGAAGCAACTGCCGTGAATCCGGTCGGTCGTATCACACCCAAGTGCCTGGGCATCTGGAGTGATGAGCATGCTGCTGCGATCAAACCCAGTGTTGATTTCATCAATAGCATGGGAGTTGTCGCGGGTATTCAGCTCGCTCATGCTGGACGCAAAGCTTCAACATCCCCGCCTTTTAAAGGGGGCAAACCACTTTCAAGTGATGATCCGGATGCCTGGCCAGTCGTTGGGCCAAGTGCGGTATCGGTTGGCCCGGGCTTTCCTGAGCCTCACGAATTAAGTAAGAGCGAAATCGCACAGCTGGTGGAAGATTTCAGAGTCGCTGCCCGGCGTTCAGTGGATATTGGTTTCAAGGTAATCGAACTACACGGCGCTCACGGTTACCTGATGCATTCATTCCTGTCGCCCATTTCCAATGTACGTAATGACGAGTATGGTGGTGATCTTGAAGGTCGCATGCGCTTTCCTCTCGAAGTCTCAAATGCCGTTCGTCAGGAAGTGGGAGTAGATATACCACTATTTTTTCGTATCTCGGCTATTGATGGTCTTGAAGGTGGCTGGAGCATGGATGACTCAGTGGTACTTGCCAAAGCACTTGGAGATGCTGGCATTGACGTGGTTGATTGTTCATCAGGAGGCGTTAGTGGCGCACCACGCTTTAGAACCGATGATGAGGGCAAACCTTTGTCTGGTAGTTCAGCCCGTACGCCGGGTTTCCAGGTGCCTTTTGCCGAACGGATCAAGCAAGAAACAGATCTTCAAAGTATGGCAGTCGGGGTTATTACTGAAGCACAGCAGGCAGAAAACATTTTAACCGAAGGCCGCGCCGACCTCATTGCTCTGGGCCGGGAAATTATGTACGACCCTTTCTGGCCTCTCCATGCTGCACAGGAGCTTAATGCTGACCCGGAATTCTTACTCTGGCCTCCGCAATACAAATGGGGCGTCGACCGGCGCGACCAGATCAGGAAATTGAACGAAGCCTGAGATTGTTTTGCCTTCGCCGCCTTCGCCGCCTTCGCCAAATGGGGGGGTGACGGGCCCTTGCCTTCGCGAGAATGACGTTCCAGTTGTTTGTGTGTCTGTGCCGTCATTCCGTGAAGGCGGGATTCCACCCTGAAAAAGATTCAAGGAACCAAGAACGTTGTAGATGCCCACAAGGTTTGCCAAACAGCTCCCGTCTGTGTCACCAACTCTTTGGAGGGCCTGACCGCATGTACCGCGTTCAGTAAATAGGTCCCTGAGTCGAAATTCCAGTTTATAAGCCCGAGATCATCTGTTCTCAAGCGATCTATCAAACCTGTATTTTGCTCAAAAATGGATATCTGTGCGCTTGACAAAGGCTCGCCGTCAAATATCAAGCGAACGGTCAACTCCCCGGAATTACTTGTCTGGTAAGGATTATCGAGTAACACAAGCTCCAGACGCATCCCAAGATACTCGTCAGCTTGCTCGACATCAGCGCCGGCTGCAACCAGGAGTAGCGATTTTGCGTAACGGAAATAGACCTCAGCGATATGATTGGTAGGCAAGTTTTGCTGTTCGTGCTCTTCCAGTACCCATTCAATCCCCTCCTTCGTAGCAAATGACTCGAATTTACTGAATTTCTCGTAACGCAGTGTCTTGGCTTTGGATTCGAAAGCCAATAGGGTAAAGCCGGACTCTCGCGGTATTATGCTAACCGCCGGCATATCACCAACACGGCCTTTAACAGGGATTGAGCCGCTTGTATCTGTAACGGTAAACTGTTCAAATTGTGATGGCAGAAAAGGAAGACTGTTGCCTTTAAAATTCTCACCATTCTTCAATCCTGCAATGATTTTCCTGCCATTGTTCACAGTAAAATCAACCGGCTCGATCCAGAATTCATGTGCTGCCAGATTGCTAACGCGAAATGTGCAAGCCAGAAGTACAAGCAGCAAAAAATAAGCGGGCATGCGTGTTAACACCGGGCTTTTTTTATATTGAATGTTTACAAACCTCATAGGATTATTATCGTGCCCGTATCGGGTCGCAGTTTCAATGCCTAAATTCGTGATACAGCTAATATGTCAACATAAGCCGCCGCAAATGCACCAGTCTCTGCACCAACATTCGCTTCTGCAAAAGCCTTGTTGCCATTTTCTGCTACTCATTCTAATCAGTCTGCTTAGTCTGGCCTTCGCTAATAAACTACAGGCTCATGAGCTAAGGCCATCGATTGCAGAAATCTCTCTGCAACAACCTGTAGGCCAGGCCAACTATGAGGCACAAGCACGCATTAGAGTGAATCTGGAAAGCCTTATCGCGGAAATTGGAACAGATCACGATGATACCGACGATTCACCCAAAAGCGGACTCTACAAGCAATTGCGAGCACTTGCACCGAATGAACTAATAGAGTCAAGCTTCGATTTTCAGAAAAAGTTAGTCGATTCCCTATCGATCCTGAGCAATACCGGCAGACAAGTTGACGTGAGCATCAGGAATGTTGAAACAACTCCCGAAGAAGATAGGGATCTCGCCCGCAACTCGTTTATACATATCGACTTTGCTTTCGAAGCTGACGAGACAGGATTCACCTGGCAATGGCCGGAGGAATTTGGAGAAGTTATCGTCAGAACCGAATCTCGCTCTGAAAAGCTTGACTATGCAGCGCTACTGCCCGCCGGCCAAAGCAGCGAAACCATACAACTCGGCGTAGCAACTGAAATTGGTTTGGTAGCTACAGTTTCAAATTACGTAGTGATTGGTTTTCAACACATTATTCCAAAAGGGCTGGACCATATACTTTTTATCATCGGGCTGTTCTTGTTGTCTCCTTACTGGAAGCCCTTGCTGATACAAGTCACAACCTTCACGCTGGCCCACTCAATAACGTTGGCATTAACCATACTGGGTTACTTAAGTTTCCCTGCTTATATCGTTGAGCCACTTATCGCACTATCGATTGTATATGTTTGTGTTGAAAATATTTTTCTAAAAAATCTACAGAAACTAAGAATCGTCGTAGTGTTTCTATTTGGATTGTTACACGGAATGGGCTTCGCATCCGTGTTGACCGAGGTAGGCTTGCAGTCACAACATTTTATTGCTGCGCTACTGTCCTTTAATGTTGGTGTTGAACTGGGGCAACTCTTTATTCTTGCTCTGTGTGTGTTGCTGATCGGGCTTTGGTTCAGGAATAAAAGCTGGTACCAGCAACGAATCAGCAGGCCAGTTTCTATCGCAGTGGGTCTGGTTGGGTGTTATTGGTTTCTTGAACGTACAGTACCGCTTATCCTGAAAGGGTAAGAGGTGATCGCCCGCGGCCAATCCCGTCCCTTAACAATTCAACAAGGCTTTGGTCTGTTTTCACGGTCTGGTATTATAAATATACTGGATGAATCGCCCAATGTACGCGCTGAGCTACATTTCCCCGCGACATGTACCTTCAGAATCAAATCCCAATACCTTAGAAAGTAACTATGGCTATCAGGCAAAAAACAACCATCACCATGAAGATCGGCTCCAACAGCCCCAGCCACTCGCAAACGGATATAAAAGTACGCGACGTGGGCTTCACCATTGATGAACCTTCCGAACGTGGTGGCACGAATTTAGGACCTACGCCCACAGAAACACTGGTAGCAGCGCTTATCGGTTGTACCAATGTGATCGGACATAAATGCGCAGATTCTCTAGGCATTAATATCGGTCACCTTGAGATAGATGCCGAATGCGACTTTGATCGTCGCGGTGTCACTCTTGCCGAAAAAATTGATGTGCCATTCAAGGCAATACGTTTAAATATCAAATACGACGGAAGCGCATCTGAGGGAGAAATTAAAAAAGTTGCTGAAGAAATTGCTAAATTCTGCCCTCTTTCGATTATGTTGAAGCAAGCGGGCACAACGATTGAAGAGAACTGGCAGCCTGTCAGCTAACCAGTCAGGCTGCAATTTTTTTCAGATAATCGTTTTATATCCCGTAGCAAAGTGAGTCCATCTTCGGGCTCACTTCTGTCCTTGTTTAAAAACTGTCCTTGTTTAAAAAATAACAGGCATAAAACCCTCACTGACAACTAATCATATAGTCCGTGGTACAGCTACAAGCCATGCCACCGCTATCAGTCCAGGTCTCAGTGGGTACATATCCGATATCTTCATCAACGCACATGTAGATTAAGTCAGAAGGTTCTACTCTGGAAATCAAATCGACTTCAGCAACACTCCAACTATCAACTAACTCACGCTCACCGGTCAAACGATCGGCGCAGGAATCGGTCAACACGCCTTCAACATCAACTGTAGTACTGATACTTCGAAAGCCTTCGATATCTCCGGTCACAGGGTTTAGCTCTGCTGAGGAAATAGTGACGGTAAAAATAGTGTACTCGCTGCCGTCTTCCGTACAGGTAGATGCACCGCGGGAATAGGTCGTATAGCGATTATCATCGCCCCTTATGAAAGAGCCACTAGTCAGTGAAAAAGAAACCGGTTGAAAACCCGTATAGCTCACATTTGCCCTGCTAAAAGAAGTGTTGGCCTCCTGGTCAAATCGCGTTTCAGCCCCCGCCCAACGTCGACCCTGATCAAAACTGGAACTATTGGCCGGAAAGTTCCCGGCACCATCATCACGATTGTAATACCCTGTGAGATCTGGTGGATTCAACGCTGTTTCAGCAGCCACCGGAAAACCTGCTGCCTCAGAGTCAGTCAACGCGCGCTGTATTGCCGGATCGTTGAGAATAGCTTCGGGCGTTGAGAAGTCTCCGGGTATTGAACTATCAAGCGGGGCAGGATCGTCAACATCGTTAAAACCATCGCCGTCATCATCAATGTCGCAGGCATCTCCCTCACCATCTCCATCCGTATCAAGCTGGTCAGGATTATCAAAACCCGGGCAATTATCGTTGCTGGCAGAAGATGACCCATCGCCACCACTACATGCAGCAACGGTCAACAAAGTAACCAATAGAAATGAACGGGATAAGTATTTCAAGATATCTCCTTTATCAAACCGATGGTGCTCACCAAACTATATTGCACTAACTATCTACTACGCGAGCATAACATAGTTTTCTCGACCAACATCAGAACAGACTGCTGATTACGGTAGCTGGTAATTTTCCTCATCGTTGTTACTTTTGGCTATCTAATAGAACACGATTCAATGAATGCACTCACCTGGGCTAAACTATCCCCAATCAATGCTACCGGGGGGTCTAAATGCCCGCGCTACGAACATTATTGTTTGCTCCTGGCAACCATCCAAGAAAAGTAGAGAAGGCTTTTAAGCTTGGCGCTGATGCCGTCATTCTTGATTTGGAAGATGCGGTTGCCATTAGTGAAAAAGAGGTTTCACGCAAGCCTGTATTGGCGGCCTTACAGAATAATCACGATAAGCGCGGTAAGAGTGGAACTCATAGCCTGGGTTACGTTCGTGTAAATTCCATGGACACTGAATTCTGCTTTGCAGACATCCATGAAATGGTATCTCATGGAATCGATGGCATTATGCTTCCCAAGGTTGAAAGCAGCCAGCAATTATTTGCAGCTGACTGGATGATTGGCGAACTGGAAAAGCAAAATGGAATGGCTTGTGGCAGCATTGATCTGTTACCCATAATTGAAACTGCACGCGGACTTCGCGACATTCATGAAATTTGCAGCTCAGCAACACGAGTCAAACGACTGGCCTTTGGCGCCGCAGACTACACCATCGATTTAAATATGAACTGGTCGAATGACGAGTTTGAATTCGAACACGCTCGCACCACCATAGCGGTGGCTTCTCGCGCAGCGGGGCTGGAACCACCAATCGATTCAGTATGGGTTGATATAAAAGATGAAGCCGGATTTGAACGCTCTTGTAGCCGTGCACGCAAGCTCGGTTTTCAAGGAAAAATGTGTATTTACCCGCCACAGATTGACCCATGCAATCAGGCATTTTCGCCATCGCCAGAACAAATATCAAAGGCCACAGCAATTATTCAAGCTTTTGAAGAAGCAGAAAGTGAAGGCTCAGCCTCAATCCAGCTGGACGGGCATTTCATAGACTACCCGATCGTCGAAAAAGCTCGAAGAGTACTGGCCCTTGCATTAAAAATAAGCGGTAACTCTGAATGAACGAAAACGCTAAACCACTTGCAGGAATCAAAGTACTGGATATCGCCACCTTTGTCGCAGCACCATTCGCAGCGGCTTCGATGGCAGAATTCGGCGCTGAGGTCATTAAAATCGAAAAACCGGGAGTCGGCGATTCGCTGCGTAATCTGGGCACCAGCAGCGAAACCGGTGACAGCTGGTTCTGGATTAATGAAGCGCGCAATAAAAAATGCATCACGCTGGATTTAAAGCAACAGCAAGGCGCTGAACTTTTCAGGAGGATGGTTAAACAAGCGGATGTTGTTATTGAAAATTTCCGGCCCGGTACTTTGGAGCGATGGGGATTGGGTTTTGAACAACTACAAAAAATCAATCCCGGCTTGATCATGCTCAGGATCTCGGCCTACGGGCAGGATGGCCCCAAGAAAGACTTACCCGGCTTTGCCAGAATTGCACAAGCTTATGCAGGCCTGACTTATTTGACTGGTACTCAGGAAACAGCACCGCTGATACCCGGTTCAACCACTCTCGCAGATTACCTTAGCGGCCTATATGGCGCCTACGGAATAATGCTAGCTTTGCGTTCTCGAGATCAAACCGGCAAGGGGCAGATTATTGATGTTGCACTGCATGATGGCATTTTTCGATTTCTGGATGAAATTGCTGTTGTTTACGATAAGACCGGTATGGTTCGCGAACGAATGGGAACAGAAACGGACAGTAGCTGCCCCCACAGCCATTACCCCACTGCAGATGGCAAGTGGGTCGCCATAGCCTGTACGAATGACAAGATGTTCAGTCGCTTGGCAGAGGTTATGCAGCAACCAGATTTGGCAAGTGAGAAGAAATGGGGCCTCAAGCAATCCCGGCTTGCAGACAGAGATGCTGTAAACAAAGTAGTGACAGTATTTACCAGCAGTTTAGCTCGTGAGGATTTAATTCAGCGATGTGCTGATGGCGATGTTCCCTGTGGCCCTGTATCCAGTATTGCCGATATATTCTCGGAAGAACAATTTGCCGTGCGCGATACTTTGACAACAGTTGAGGATCCGCGAATCGGATCTGTGAAAACGCAAGGCGTGGTTCCTAAACTTTCCGATACGCCAGGTGAAATAAATCATCTGGGAAAAGGCATGGGTGCAGATACCCGATCTGTACTGCAAGAGTGGCTGGATATTGAAGAAGACGACTATCTGGAGTTAGAGCAAATGGGCGTTGTCTGATCAACTGCCCTGCCTGCCTATCCAACCAGCCCGGGTAATGTCAGAGATATTGCCGGCACGAAGGTAATTAACATCAACGCCACAAATATAGCCAGATAAAATGGCCATATCGTTCGTACGGCACTCTCTATAGGTAGTTTACCAACAGCGCAACCTACAAAAAGGCAGGATCCAACCGGTGGTGTGCACAGACCCAGCCCAAGGTTTACCAATAAAATCATACCGAACTGCAACGGGTCTATACCCAGACTGTTCATAATGGGCAGGAATATCGGAGTACAGATTAATATCAGCGCAGCCATGTCCATGATCATGCCAAGTATCAGCAATACGGCATTGATCATTAACAAAATAAGGATTGGGTTGTCGGTAAGACCGGTCAAAAGTTCAATGGTCAGCGTGGGCACCCGAAAAAACGTAAGCATATAGGCAAAGGCGCCAGCACAAGCGATCAGTATCATGACCATGGAAGTTGTGCGTACGGCTCCAGTAACCGCCAGCTTGAAATTCTCCCAGGTGATACTTCGATAAACCACGAAGGTCACAACAAACGCGTACAAGGCGCCGAATGCGCCAGATTCGGTAGCGGTGAATACGCCAGACAAAACTCCCCCGACAATTATTATTGCCGTTAAAAGACCGGGTATGGCGCTGAAAAAACTCAGCAGTAGCACAGTCCAGCCAGGAAATTTCTCAGCGCCGTATCCGCGTTTTACAGCAATAATATAAGCCGCGACTGCCAGGCAAATACACATCAAAATCCCCGGAATCACTCCGGCAAGAAAGAGTTTCGATATCGATACAGCACCACCGGTTGCCAGCGCATAGATGATCATATTGTGGCTGGGTGGAATGATGATTCCGGCGATAGACGATGTTACCGTAACGTTGACCGCGTAGTCAGCGTCATACCCTTTGTCTTTCATCACAGGAACAAGGATAGATCCCAGCGCCGATATATCTGCTATGGCAGATCCCGAGATACCACCGAAAAGCATCGAAGAGAATACATTCACTATGCCGAGGCCACCACGCACGGCACCTACAGCATTCTGGGCAAAACGAACCAGACGAATCGCTATGCCTCCATGAAACATCAACTCACCGGCAAAGATGAAAAACGGTATTGCCATCAGTGAATAGACATTGATTCCTGCCACAATACGCTGGAATACGATAAGTAGCGGCAATCCTTCATGCCAGAAGGCAACGAGCGCTGAAATACCTAGCGCAAAAGCAACTGGCAATCCGATGACAACGCAAAGCGCGAAAACACCCAGTAATAGCAGAAGTCCCATTGAAAGCCTCTTATTCGATGCTATCCCGGCGCTCATCCCGCCCGAGAAAAAGGCGAATCAGATGGCCGATAGAAAACAGAAAGACTAGCGCACCACAAATTGTCAGTGGCAGTGAGCGCAGTCCTTCAGGCCACTGAATTAACGGTATCAGTGCTTTCCATTTGAATTTGGTTAGTTCCAGACCATACCAGAACATAAAACCACCAAAACCTGCCATCAGTATGTCAGTGATAAACACAAATACCGTTCTAACGGCAGAAGGAACCGATGTTCGAAATAACACAACAGACAAATGGGTATCCTGGCGAACACCCGCTGCTGCACCTAAGAAGGCTATAACCATCAGCAGTAAGTGTGAAACCTGCTCTACCCAGGTGGGAGTATCATTCAACACGTAGCGGCCGAAAACCAGCCAGGCAAACATCACCGTCATCGCAACCAACGCAATACCGGCTATCAAAAAACAGATCCGTGTCAGAAGATCATATACGGTATCCAGCCATTTCAGCGGCGCTGGCAAATCTGATGAAGTGCTGCTCATTTAGTCTCCCAAATTCAAAAACACCCGAATCCTGTTGAAACATGGGGGATGCGGGCATGCACGGGCAAATGATTTATATGCGTTTAAAGGATGGATCAGGCCACAGAAGGCCACGGTGATAACCAACAGCCTCACCGGTTCTTTGATTTTACAGGAATTATTTTAAAACGTGGTACAACGATAAGCGGAAAAGAAAATCCTTGGGGAAAACCCCAAGGATTATCTGAAAGTACTGGTTACTCTGTTGACTGAGCCATTTCAACCAATTTGGCCATATCAGGATTGGCAGCCAGATAGTCATCATACACCTTGACCATTGCTTCCTGGAACGGGCCTTTGTCTGCGATTTCGTTAACCTTGATACCGGCAGCTTCGACATCTTTGCGAGCTTGATCAGACTGAACCGCCCACAGCTCACGTTGATACACGGCTGCTTCTTCAGCAGCACCACGTACAGCAGCCTGCAGTTCAGGTGACAGAGCATCAAACTTTGCAGTGTTTACACAGATGCACTCAGGGATTATCAGGTGTTCGCTGAGAGAATAGTGTGTAGTTACTTCATAGTGTCCAACGTTTTTAAACGATGGGAAGTTGTTTTCCGCACCGTCAACAACACCGGTTTTCAACGCTTGTTGTACTTCTGAAAACGCCATTGGCGACGGGTTGCCACCCATGGCGGATATCATGGATGTGTACAAATCGTTATTCATGACACGAATCTTCAAACCTTCAACATCTGCAGGCGTATTGATGGGCTTCTGGGTATAGAAAGAGCGTGCGCCCGCATCAACCCATGCCAGAGGCTTGACACCGGCTTCGGCCATTGCCGCTGCGATCGTTTCACCTGCTTCGCCTTCAAGTACACGGAACATGTGCGGTACGCTCTTGAAAATAAATGGCAGCGATACGAGGTTTGCTTCTTTAACCATCGGGCCTATAGGGCCTAGATTGAAGTTACCTATTTCGATTGCGCCGAGGCGAACCTGCTCGAGCGCATCAGGTTGCGAACCCAGGACACCACCGTGGAACACTTCAACCTTTACTTCACCTTTGGTTGCTTCATCGACAAGCTCTGAGAAGCGGTCCATGGCGGCAGTATTGGGATGACCGTCGTTGTGAATGTTCCAGGCTCTCCAGCTTTCAGCTGCGTTGGCTGAACCTATAAAGCAAAGGGATGCAACAACACCTGCTGCCACAATTGATAGTTTCTTAAACATGTAATTCTCCTGTTAAAAGACCAA
The DNA here is from genome assembly GCA_938005265.1 of uncultured Granulosicoccaceae bacterium. Lineage (GTDB taxonomy): Bacteria > Pseudomonadota > Gammaproteobacteria > Granulosicoccales > Granulosicoccaceae > CALFCE01. The sequence continues at coordinate 79,722 of CALLOA010000044.1, read as the reverse complement.
GCACTATTTAAAAGTATATTGCCAGCGAAGTACTTAACTTGAAAATGGCAATGTTCTTATTGTTCGAAGATCCGGCTAGTTCTGCTTGCACCGGTATTTTTATAAATTACAACAACTTAGTTACAGTGATGCGGGACGAAAGATCATGCTATTCAGACCCCCAAACTAGTATGCCAGTTATAATACTAGTATCCCAGATTTGAGCAACCTTTTTTTAGTAAGAGAATGGTCTTTTTTAAAAATACAATGGTCTTTTTTAATAATTGAGTGGTCTTATTTTAATAAGAGAATGGTAAAACCCTGGATAGTCACTAACTACGCCGATGGTCACAGTTTTGCTCAATTGGATGCCAGGCAGCAATCCGCATGGCGGCCAGACACGGCGGTGTGAAGCAAACGGGTGCCTGGTTTTTATCAGACCCTTGCTTTTAAGTCCTTGCTTTCAAGTCCTGGATGAAACTTACTGTCTCCCGCGCCACTGTTTCACCCGCTTCGAGCAGAATTGAATGCTTGTACTGCGGAAGTACAATCAACCTTGAATCAGGTAAAGCACTGGCGATTTGTCGATTCAGTCGCGGATTACAGCCGCCATCATTTTCACCCGTCAATACCAGCGATGGCGCTTTCACCTCGTGTAGCCACGGGCTCATTTCGGTGCCGGCGTAAATTCTGAAAACGTTTAAAAAGACATTTGGATCGGTATTTACAACCTGCTCAAGCCTGCGTTTTACAATTTCCGGGTGACTGGTTATAAAATCGTCCGTGTACCAACGATCCACGAGTGTCTCCAGCACCTGTGGAATTCCTTTCTCTTCCATTGCCTTGACTACAGCCATAACTTTTCGGCAGTCTTCAGGCGTGCGGAAAGCGGCTGTAGACAAAAGCCCTAGCGACAACACGCGATCAGGGAAAGCACGTGCATAGGCGGGACCGATCATGCCACCGAGCGAATGACCGGAAAAATGAGCTTTTTCAAAACCTGCCCTTAGACGAACTCGTTCAAGATCGGCAACCAGTTCCTGCAAACCGAATTCTTCACTAACTGCAGGAGAACTACCGTGCCCTCTGAGATCATAAGTTACAACGGTGAAGTGTTTTTCGAGTTCAGGTAAAGCAAATCGCCAGGTATCTCTCGCCGCACCAATGCCGTGTATCAGAAAGAGTGCGGGCCCCTTACCACTTATCGTGTATTCACAGTCGATTGCCGTTGCCATGATTGTGACTTGATAATGTTGTGCGTGATCCGGATTTTATCGCAACGGGATTTTATTGCAGCAGGATTTTATCGCAGAAGGATTTTATTGCAGCGATAGCTCTAGAAATTCTCTGGGAATTTTGAATTTTTCCAGTTTTGTCTAATGAAAATGTATAGCCACCTCTTCGGCGAACTCCTGCAAGCCCTCAAGCACCTCGTTCTGGGCCACACCAAAATTGCAACTCAGAATAAAACGATCCAGCCCGAGATCGTGGTAGACGCCAAGTCTGTCTACCATTTCAGCGGATGAACAGATCAGTAGACTCTCTGCCAATTCCGATCGTGACTGGCTACGAGGTAGTGACTCAATCATACCGCGGTCAAGCTTACCAGGGCCTGTGAAGACATTGTCAAATCGAGAATAGTAACTTTCGGCTAAGTTCAGACAGCTTTCTACTTTCTGTTTTGAATTACAGGGTAGCCCAACTCTGGACAGAGAAAGGCTGAGATGCTCACCCTCCCTTCCCATTTCATCTTTGGCTCGATTGAAAGCCGAGACCTGATCAAGCAGCAGCTGGTGATTACCAGCCAATGGAGTTGTCTGGATATGAAAACCTCGTCGGGTACAATGGTAGATGCCTTCCGGATTCATCACTGCCATCATCATCTGCGGACCACCAGGTGTCAGTGGTCGAGGCATTATTGTTAACGGCTGAAACGAGTAGTACTCACCCTCCCAGCCAACATCCTCTTCACTCAAGAGTTTCCCAAGTATATCCAGCGATTCATTAAAGCGAGATTGTGTCTCCTCCATAGGAACACCCAGACGCTCCATCTCATATTTAAAAGCGCCTCGCCCTACACCGAGCATCAAGCGCCCCTCGGTGAAAATATCAGCGCTTGCCACTTCTCCAGCAAAGATACGCATGTCATGTAGAGGCAGGACTGCAACTGAAGTCAGAATTTTAACTTGTTGAGTCACGGCCGCAATTTGTACCGCAAATTGCAGTGGTGCCGGCATCATCAAAATATTCATCAGATGATGCTCGGTAACCGAAACAGACTCGAACCCTACCCGATCTGCGGTAATGGCCTGCTGTAACACATCATTAAATACCTGATACCCATCAGAGCTATTGTCCGGTAGATAGGGTGCTAATTGAACGCAGAATTTCACCTGTGTCTCCAGTTCGATTTGCGCAGATCAATACGTCAGTGATGGCATTAAGGAGGTAGTAGAGAGGCGATAGCGAGAATATATACAGACAGCGAAGCCTGCATAAAGGTAGTTTACACTCCTATATTTACATTCATATAATTGCACTGCTGAACACGGGGATACTTATCCCCGTGTCATTTATTGAATCAGGCGACCTTGTTCATAGGCTCGTAGTCAACGCCCAGACTCTCAGCAACAGCCTTGTTGGTAATTTTACCGGCATGCACATTAAGACCTTCCATCAAATGAGGATTGGCCAATGCATCCAGCCCTTGATTGGCAAGCGCCAATCCGTGTTGCAGTGTTGCATTGTTCAGTGCAAAGCTTGAAGTTTTCGCAACCGCACCCGGCATATTGGCAACACAGTAGTGAACAACACCATCAACTACGTACGTAGGTTCGGCATGAGTCGTAGCTTTTGACGTTTCAAAACAACCTCCCTGATCAATAGCAACATCAACCATAACGGAACCATCTTCGATACTTGCAAGCATATCGCGTGTTACAAGGCGGGGTGCTGACGCACCAGGAATCAAAACTGCACCAATAATTACATCAGATGCTGCCACCTCTTCTTCCAGCGCACCTACGGTCGAATACAGTGTTTTTACACGCCCCTGAAAAAGATCATCCAGCTCGCGCAGGCGATCGATTGATCGATCGAGAATCGAAACATCTGCCCCCAAACCTACAGCCATTTTTGCCGCATTCGTTCCAACATTGCCGCCACCAATAACAACAACCCTGGCAGGCGCTACACCGGGCACCCCTCCCATCAGGAGGCCCTTACCACCATTGTGTTTTTCCAGTGATTGCGCAGCTACCTGAATTGACAAACGGCCAGCCACTTCAGACATGGGAGCAAGTAAAGGCAGGCCACCGTTATGATCAGTCACAGTTTCATAGGCGATGGCTGTACAACCCGAATCTATCAAACCACGCGTCTGATCCGGGTCAGGAGCTAAATGCAGGTAAGTGTAAAGAATTTGTCCCTCACGCAACTGCTGCCACTCGTTGGGTTGCGGCTCCTTGACCTTGACGATCATTTCGGCACGTTTAAATATCTCATCAGCTGAATCAATCAGAGTCGCGCCCGCATTCTTGTAGACATCATCACTTGCGCCAATGCCAGCTCCAGCGCCACTCTGGACAAGCACCTCATGGCCGTTCTTGACATATTCCTTGACTGAAGTCGGCACCAGGCCCACGCGATTTTCCTGCTTCTTAATTTCTTTTGGGACACCCACTATCACTTTTTTTCTCCTGCCCGGCTTTGCCGGTTTGACTTGACTGCGCATGAACAACGCAAGCCAGCCTGTAAATGGCGCGACTAATAGATCCAGAAGCTCATATCAATCACTTACAAAGGTACAACTAACCAGATTTCGAGCCATTTCTAGCAGAGAAAATTCATCTTTCGCACAAAAAAAGTGCGAAATGTCGCAGTTTGATGCAGGCAATGACGAAAATAGACCATGTTGGCAGTGCTGACACCATTAATACTTCACAAATAAATAGTTAATAGTTAAACTAATGGCATGGAAAACACTGATATCCCGGATTTCAACCAGTCTTTGCCGATGCTGCTGAATAGTGCGCTGGACAGTATCATGCCCGTGTACCGGGACCTTTTTGCCAAACACAATTTGACCGAACAACAATGGCGGGTGCTTCGGGTTCTCTGGTCCGAACAACGGGTCACCGCAGCGGATTTATCCCGAAATACTCTATTATCCGCTCCCAGTCTGGTGGGAATTCTTGATCGGCTGGAAGGTAAACACTTAGTCGCCCGCGTTCGCTCCACAACCGATCGTCGCGAAGTGTATATCGTCACCACGGCCGAGGGCCGGGAATTACGCAGTAAAATCATGCCGAATGTCGGCCGAATTCACGATGAAATTCGTTCTCGGGTTTCAACGCAGGAGTGGGATGTGATGGTTAAAACGCTGGCCAAATTATCAGGAAAACCGGCAGCCATGATTCGCACCGAGCAGAACGCTACAACTACAATCAAAACTTCAGCCTGAGACTCAAATCATGGCCAACGTAAACGCTAATTTGCAACAGCAAAAATCAAATGCAACGCCGGGTACAGGTATACGCACGGGCGCTCAATACCTCCGGGGTTTGCAAGACGAACGTGAAATCTGGACCCGCGGAAAGCGCGTTGCGGATGTCACCACAGAACCGGGTATGAGCCGGGGTGCAAGCACCCTCGCCTCAATGCTCGATCGCCAACACGAAGCAGAACACCTCGACAAAGTAACTTATGTCGATGCCGATGGTGAGCGCTGCGCGAGGGCGTTCCAGATTCCCCGCAGTCGAGAAGATGTACTGGCCCGGGGTCGCGCCTACTATGAGTGGGCCACCTGGTCCAATGGCATGTTCGGTCGCACGCCAGATTACAAAAATGCATCCGTAATGGCTTTCGCGGCAGCATCGGATTTTCTGGCACAAGGAACCAAGGGGCAAGCAGATTTTGCAAAAAATATGTTGGCCTTCTACGACTATGTGAGAAAAAACGATAAGGTATTGACGCATACTCTGGTTAACCCGTCCACGTCACATCAACAAGCATCCAGCGGAAAGTTCAATGAACAGGTTGCACTGCATGTTGTTAAAGAAACCGATGCCGGTATCGTCGTCAAAGGCGCACGTTTATTGGCAACGTTAGGGCCACTGGCTGATGAGATAGAAGTCTTCCCCTCCACTGTTTTAAAGGCTACGGAAGATAACATTCCGTTTGCGTTTGCCTTCGCCATACCGATAGCAACTCCCGGGCTCAAAATGATTTGTCGCGACACTTATGATCATGGCAAATCAAACTTTGACGCCCCGCTGGCATCGCGCTATGAAGAAATGGATGCCGTAGTTGTATTTGACAACGTACTGGTTCCCTGGGAGCGGGTTTTTATGTATGCGCAACCTGAATTATGCAACCAGGCCTTTGGTGCAACCAATGCGGTCGTGCACATGGCGCATCAGGTAGCAGCAGGAAAACTGGCTAAAGCCGAATTTATGGTCGGCCTGCTATGCTCTATCGCTCGCGCGACCGGTAAAGATGGCGACCTGAATGTCAGAAGCATGATCTCGGAAGTCATGATGATGGCGGAAAGTGTCCGGGCGTTTCTTTATTCAGCAGAAATGCAATCAGAGAAGGACCAGTACGGAGTTGAAATTCCGTTACGACGCCCACTGGATACGTCACGCAATTTATTCCCGAAGATGTATCCGCGAATGGTGGAAATACTGCAATTACTGGGTTCTTCTTCATTAATGGCAACGCCTTGTGAAGACGATTTTGGTAATGCCCTTGCTGCAGAGGTTGAACAGTACTTCCAGGTAGCTAACCTTGAATCCCGTGATCGTGTTGCCTTGTTCCGTCTGGCACATGATGTAGCAGTTTCAGGTTTCGGTAATCGTCAGGCACTCTATGAACGTTTCTTTTTTGGGCCGCCTATTCTTATGCATTCAGCATACTTTGATTTGTACAACAAGAATGACATGATGGACCGTGTGGACCTGTTGCTTCAACAGTCATAACTTCGGAAATTCACACAGGCGAAATCAAACATGACATTTGATGCGAGAGAATTCAGAGAAGCCTTGGGAGCATTTGCAACCGGAGTCACTGTTATAACCACGCGCGAGGGTGAAACTGATGAATTAATCGGTATGACGGCATCCAGTTTCAACTCTGTTTCTATTGATCCGCCTCTTATACTCTGGAGCGTGACCAAAGACGCTTACTCGTCAACAGTGTTTGAAACAGCCGCCTTTTTCAATGTGCACATTCTTACCTCTAGCCAGATTCATCTGTCCAATAAATTTGCCGAAGCCGGAGGAGACAAGTTCAGTTCCGTTGAATACACTCTGGACGAGAACGGAATACCCAAAATCGCAAATGTTGCAGTCCGGCTGGACTGTCGGCAATGGGCTGTTTACGACGGTGGAGACCATAGCATTATTGTGGGTGAAGTGATGTCTCTGGCCCGAACTAAAGCCGATGGCCTGGTATTCAGTAACGGCTCATACGCATCGGCCTACCCATTGCCAACACCCAGTGATAACAAGGCTGCTTCAAAAGCAAGCAATGAGAATCAGGCAACCAGGTTCAGCCCTCTGGAAGATCTACTTTTATATAATTTATCCAGGTCCTACAGGCAGCTTAGCGTGCCTTTTCACGCTGCAGTAAGAACCAGCGGCTTATCCATACCTGAATGGCGAGTTTTGGCGTCATTGCATGGCAAGGCAACGCACACGCTGGAAAAACTGGCATCACAAACCTTTATCGAGCAGTTTGCTCTGGTAGATACTCTGGCGGCACTTCGCGACAACGGCCTTTGCGAATTCACTCAAGAGGGCAAACAGCCCGAATGGTTGGTAACAGGCACACAGTCCGGGCATGAACGTGTACAACATTTGTTTGATCTTGGTGCAGCAATGGAGAAAGAAGCCCTGGCAGGCGCGGGTGAAGAATCCGTAGTTGAGCTGACTCAGTTATTACGTCAGATTACCGACAATACAAAACCGGTTGCCTGATTTTACCGGCACAAGAGGAATATTAGTCTATGCAGTGTGTCTTTGTACAAATCCGATGTGAACCAGGCCAAGCCTATAACGTCGCTGACAAAATCTATGAGCGTGATATCGCATCAGAACTTTATTCAACCAGCGGAGATTTCGACCTTTTGATGAAACTCTACATTGAAGATGCCGAGGATATTGGCAAATATATCAATACTAAATTATTGGATATCCCCGGCATTTCACGTTCCTTGACGACTCTTACATTTAAGGCCTTCTGATTCCCGTTTCAGATACCGCTGGTACGGTAACCATCACAACTCCAAATGATTGGAAAATGATTCTCGTCCAGATCATTGCTACACAGTTTCCTATAACGGCTATAGATTGGCCCTATCCCTTGATGGAAATTTTCGGGTACATAACGAACATCGGACCGCATGGCATGTAACACCAATGAACGTCTAGGCGATGTACCAAGGTTTTGTCCGGACCCATGCCACGTCCACCCGTGATGAAATGAACCTCCCCCGGCCGGCACCTCAACAGGGACGATATCTGGCGTAACACCTGCTCTTTTGGCTGCATCTTGCATAGGCAGACGGTAGTTGTCAGGCGCATGAAATTCACCACTCGGCCCGGATTGACCCCAACGATGAGAACCACGAACCAGCTCCATTGTGCCGCCCTCTGCTGTGGTATCGTCCAGCGCTATCCAGCAGGTTACAAGGTCAGTAGGTGAAAACCAGTCAAGAAACGCGCTATCCTGATGAAACCCGAGAGATTTGGCCTGTGGCGGCTTCCACAAAACATTGTCAATCATGATACGAACGCCGGACCAGCCAGCCAGACTGGCAATAGCTTCTCCAATATGCGGATGTAACACAGTATTGGCAATCGTGCGACTGGCTTTCCAACCATTGCAAATCTGACGAGTCAGTTCAGGCTTCCCTGATTCATATTGCCAGTTCACCTCATCCGGCCTGATTCCAGTCTCGAAACGCCCCTGAAAAAGATCTTCATAAGTGGCATGAAGGTCAGGCAGACAGACGGTGTCCAGCAGTTCATTCACGATTAAAAAACCATTAGCCGTGAATGATTGCACATCATCAGTGGAAATACGTCGAAGATTTATCACCAGTGTGAAATTCTAAACCAGACCATCAGGCATGAAAGTAACGCAACCAACAATAATTAACGTAACCAATAACAACACCAGCCTCTGCCTAATTATATAAGGCAGAAAAGCGAGGCAAATGTTGATTTTTATTATCCATCAGACCCTCAACCGGTGCTGCTAACGCAGCGATGCATTTATTTTTTCCAGACGCTCACCACCAGGGCACAACTCATCCTGTGACAGGCTGTTAAGTGGTTTCTCACCTATCTTCATCATTGTTTTAAAATCTGGCTCTTCAGTATCAATGTAGATCAGACCAGTGAGGATTTCGCCCTCCTCTCGACTCGCCTGCAATGCATTGACTGCAGCCCGAAGATTGCCAGGGTCATGTTCAGGCTTGGTTTTCGCAAGATTCAGCATAGAGCCATCGTGTAATTGCACGCTGTGTGTTTGCCCTTCCTCATAGTTCGCAGTAATTTCAGTGCGTGAAGGAACAAAATCTACAATATTCCCGCTTTGTACATGTTCACGGGTGTAGTCATAGCTTTTTGTGGAACCATGGTGGTTATTAAAAGTAACGCAGGGAGATATCACATCAATAAGTGCAAAACCCTTGTGGGCAATTGCAGCCTTGATCAACGGAACCAACTGTTGTTTGTCTCCAGAGAAGCTTCTTGCAACAAAGGTCGCTCCTATTTCAAGCGCAACACCAACCAGATCAATATTCTCAAATGGATTCACCTGACCCGTTCTGGATTTGGACCCCTCATCCGCCGTTGCCGAATCCTGGCCTTTAGTCAACCCATAACAACCATTATTTTCAACCATATATAGCATGTTGAGATTTCGCCTGACCACATGGGCGAATTGCCCCATACCGATTGATGCGCTATCGCCATCACCCGACACACCGATGTAGTTCAGATCGTGATTACCGGCGAATGCCCCGGTCGCTACCGAAGGCATACGACCATGCACCGAATTGAAGCCATGCGATTTATTAAGAAAGTACGTGGGTGATTTCGATGAACAACCTATCCCGGACACTTTTGCAATACGATGTGGCTCCAGGCTTAATTCCCAACAGGCCTGGATAATAGCAGCACTGATAGAATCGTGACCACAACCGGCACACAAGGTAGAAATCAAACCCTCGTAAGCAGTTCTGGTAAAGCCACGTTCATTGGTGGGCAGTTGTGGGTGTCGGAACTGGGGTTTGAAGTAACTCATCAGATCATTTGAATCGTGTTGACGTTAAATTATGGCGTACGCTTGCATGACGACAATCAGTTTGATGACTGGATATTTTCAATGTTCATCAACGGTTTTACACGCTCAATAACTACGGAGGCTGATAGCGGAGAGCCATCATAGTGTAATACCGAGCGTAACTTTAACGGGTCGCAATCGAGCTCGTTCATGAGCACTGTACGCATCTGCGCATCACGGTTTTGCTCGATAACATAGATGTGGTCGTGCATGTTGATAAATTCACGTACTGAATCATGAAACGGCACAGCCAATAGCTGCAGCATATCAATCACTTGACCGTTATTCTGAAGAATATCTACCGCTTCGTGGACCGCATCCCGGGATGTACCAAAGAAAATAAAACCATGGCTGGCAGTTGCACCTGAGGCTGATTTGCCCGAGCGCGTGATCACGGGTTCCGGCAAATAATCGGGTGCCGAATACCATTTCGCCAGTAAACGTTCCATATTGCGCTGATAGGCTTCACCTTTTTCTGTGTAGATGGCAAATTCATCACGCGACGTGCCACGCGTAAAAAAAGCACCCTTCTCAGGATGCGTGCCCGGCAAGGTTCTGTAAGGTATGTTGTCACCATCAACATCGTTGTAGCGCCCGAACTTTTCTATTTCTTCAAGTTCCTTAGCGCTTAGAACCTTACCTCTATCATATTGATAGTTATCATCCCATTCGAGCGGATTGGACATACAGTCGTTCATCCCCACATCAAGATCGGTCAACATGATGACGGGTGTTTGCAATCGTTCAGCTATATCAAACGCATCAACGGTTAATTTGAAGCAATCAAACGGATCTGCAGGAAACAAACAGACATGCCGTGTATCGCCATGCGAAGCATAAACACTACTGAGAATGTCGCCCTGTTGTGTGCGCGTGGGCATACCCGTTGAAGGCCCGGCTCTTTGTACGTCGATCAGTACAGCAGGCACTTCGGCAAAATAAGCAAGACCAAGAAATTCAGTCATCAGTGAAACACCAGGTCCACTGGTTGCAGTAAACGAACGCGCACCGTTCCAGTTAGCACCGATAACCATTCCCATCGCTGCCAGCTCGTCTTCAGCCTGTATTACCGCATAACGCTTGGTATCGGTTTCTTTGTCGTAGCGTAACTGGCTCGCATACTTTTCAAACGCCTCGGCAACCGATGTGGACGGCGTGATCGGGTACCAGGCAGCAACCGTTGCTCCGGCATAGACGGCCCCTAAACCACAGGCACTGTTGCCAGTCATCATAATTTTATCGCCCACTAGATCCCTGGCTTCAACCCGGATAGCAAGCGGGCAGCTGTGGGATTCACGCACCGCATCAAAACCAAGCCGTAGCGCCTCACAGTTTGGCTTTATCAATTTTTCTTTTTTCGCGAATTGCTCACTAATCAGTTTATCGATGACATCAAGCTTGATATCCAATAGCGCAGCCAGGGCACCCACATAAATGACATTTTTGAATAGCTGCCGCAAACGGGCATCCTCGTACTCACGATTGGTGATATCCGTCAAGGGTAAGCCAATGTAATGAATATCCCGCCTCAACATTCTAATATCCAGAGGTTTTGTATCGTCGTAAACAAAAAAGCCGCCGGGCAGTACTTCCTGCACATCTTCCATCATGCTTTGCGGATTAACCGACACCATGATGTCGACACCGCCACCACGTTTGGCAAGATAGCCTTGCTCACTCACCCTGACTTCATACCAGGTGGGCAGACCTTGAATGTTTGACGGAAAGATATTACGCGGAGCCACAGGTATGCCTGAGCGGAAAATCGACTTCGCAAATAGTGTATTGGCGCTTGCCGAACCGGAACCGTTGACGTTGGCAAACTTGATAACAAATTCGTTAACCGAGCTAATAACCGGCTTGGCTTTACTCGAGCTGCTACTTTTTTGCTGCACTGACATTAGCTAGCCAAACCTCCGCTTGTTCTTGACGATTCGGTTTTTCCCGAATTTCCAGTTATCGGCAGGCCGATGCGCGATGCGTCTATTTTAATGACCGGTGCAGGTTTCGTAACGCTATACAGATACTGCTGCATATCCCAGGCGGCAGTAGGACAGCGCTCAGCACATAGTCCGCAGTGCAGACAGACGTTCTCATCCTTGACCATAATACGGCCTGTTTGCTGTAACGACTCACTAACGTACAACGCCTGCTCCAGATCCTCAGCTGGTGCTGTAAGCCGTTTACGCAGATCGTCCTCATCACCGTTTTCCGTAAACGTAATGCAATCAGTCGGGCAAATATCTACACAACTGTCACACTCGATACATTTAGATTCTATAAATACCGTTTGCACATCACAGTTAAGACAGCGCTGCGCTTCCGCAAAACCTGTACTCTGATCGAAACCCAGTTCGACTTCGGCGCGCCGGTCACCCAGTGCGGTTTCATTGTCCAGATGTGGAACAGCAAAACGCTCGTCAACGGTTACCTGACTGTCATAGGACCATTCATGTATTCCCATCTTGGTGCTAAAGAGTCTTGTACCCGGTGCTGGCCTTTCGCTTTTAATATCGCGACCCGACAGAAAAAGATCGATGGATACCGCAGCCTGATGGCCGTGAGCCACAGCGGTAATCACATTTTCCGGCCCAAAAGCAGCGTCACCACCAAAAAACACCTTGTCATTAGTTGACTGGAAGGTCGTGGAATCAACTACCGGTTGATTCCATTGATCAAATTCAATACCGCATCCATCCTCAATCCATGGAAACGCGACCTCCTGCCCGATTGCCACCAGAACCTCATCAGCTTTGATCAACACCGGCGGTTTGCCTGCGGAGACGAGTTTTCTATTACCGTCACGGTCATAAACCGACTCGACTTCATCGAAGGTCATGCCGGTTAGCTTGCCATTCTCGCAGATAAATTCCAGAGGCGTGTGATTGGGCAAAAAAGGAATTCCCTCACGTTGTGCGTCTTCTTTTTCCCAGGGTGAAGCCTTCATTGCCTCAAAGGTACTTCTGACCGTAATTGTTACCTCCTCACCACCCAGCCTTCGAGCAGTTCGACAACAATCCATAGCGGTATTACCACCACCAAGCACCACGACGTTTTTGCCAATGGATTGCTTGTGTTCAAAAGCCACATCTGCCAGCCAATTGATCCCTATGTGTACATTCTCATCCGCTTCCTGGCGACCGGGCAAGTCAAGATCACGGCCACGCGGTGCACCTGTGCCAACGAATACCGCGTCATAATCCTTGGCCAAAATGCCTTTCATACTCTCGACCCGATGACTCAGCTGACAATCCACTCCCATATCCAGGATGCGATCAACCTCCTCATCGAGCACGGTTTCGGGTAAGCGAAAGGCGGGAATCTGACTACGCATAAACCCGCCAGCTTTGGGATTCTCATCGTAGAGATGAATTGTGTAGCCCAGTGGCATCAGATCGCGCGCCACAGTCAAAGAAGCCGGGCCGGCTCCGATAAGAGCTATACATTTTCCGTTCTTTTCAGTGGGAATGACAGGCATGTAGGGCGCTATATCACCCTTGTTATCAGCAGCCACACGTTTTAGCCTGCAGATTGCCACCGGTTCGCTTTCAACCCGCCCCCTGCGGCAGGCAGGCTCACAAGGGCGATCACAGGTGCGCCCCAGCACCCCCGGAAATACATTGGACTCCCAATTAACAAGATAGGCTTCAGTGTAGCGCTGCCGCGCAATCAGCCTGATATATTCAGGCACCGGCGTGTGGGCGGGACAGGCGTACTGGCAGTCTACTACCTTGTGGAAGTATTCCGGGTTTGACGTATTTGTAGCATCCATGATTAGCTCAAACAGTTAGATACACAGCGCTGTTAGTAGCACTCAAATAATTCTAGCAGCGAATCCCGTGCCGTATGTACTATATTAGTAATTCACAGGTGTTTGTGTCAGGATTTATATCAAAATCACTATTTCTCGGTGAAACACGTGAGAACGGCATTTGAGGCTCAAATAGCATTGGCCTGAATTAACCCACCAATACTCACCGGCAACTTTGCTCACCGGCAACTTTGCTCACCGGCAACTTTGCTCACCGGCAACTCTGCTCACCGGCAACTCTGCTCACCGGCAACTCTGCTCACCGGCAACTCTGCGCCCTCTGCAACTGCGCCTCCTTATATGCTCACTATGCCTGATGCTCACTATGCCTACGGCTGCAAGGCAAGCCTTGATTCCTCGTCTCTTACACCCGTCCTCGTTGATCCCACCACTGCCTCAACAGAAGCCGACTTATCGCCTAACCTCGACCGATAAATGGCATAGCGGTTGCCATAATTGTCATAAATTGAACATTTACATCAAGCGGCAAATCCGCCATTTGCACAACGGCATTCGCGATGTGATTGGCATCTATAGTGGGTTCAGGCTTCATGCTGCCATCGGCCTGTGGCACACCACTATTCATTCGCTCCGTCATCGCTGAAGCAGCATTGCCGATATCAATTTGCCCGCAGGCAATATTGAACGGTCTTCCATCCAGCGAGAGAGTACGAGTCAGCCCGGTAATCGCATGCTTCGTCGTTGTATAAGGCACAGATCCGGGTCTCGGCACATGGGCCGAGATTGAACCATTATTAATGATTCTTCCTCCCTGCGGAGTTTGCTTACGCATTTCCCGGAACGCCCCACGCGCTATCAAAAAAGCACCGTGCAGATTGACATCAAGTACGGTTTTCCATTGTTCTACCGATAACTCATCAATAGTAAGCGGCGGTACATTGTTACCGGCGTTATTAAAAACAACATCTATCTGACCATGTTTTTGAATGATTTGGTCAAACATGTTGTCAACCTGTGCTTCATCGGTAATGTCGCAGGAAACAGCTGACATAGTTGCACTGCCATCGTACATCTTAATGGTTTCGGCAAGCGCATCTTCCCTTCTGCCACAGAGCACCACATGGAAACCGGCTTTTGCCATAGCATCGCTACAAACACGGCCAATACCTGACCCAGCGCCAGTGATCAAGGCTATTTTTTTCATGATGGAAACTCCCTCGTTGAATTAGATTGGGACAGATTTATATATATTTTTTTATATTTTCTGCTTCTTTACTACAGGTATCATCAGGCAGACATTTGCGCAGCCGTTAAATCGGTGATCTGCACATCTTTTTCAGACAATTTACTATTGGCAACATCAGCCACTCTTGCATGGTGAGTAAACAGTATAACTTGAGTTTGATTTGAAATATCCAGCAACACATCCATTGCTGCTTCTGTACGTACATCATCAAAAGTAATCAACAAATCGTCAACTATCAATGGCATAGGTTCGTGCGCATTCAAACGCATTTTCAAAGCAGCCAGGCGCATCGAAAGGTACAACTGATCGCGTGTTCCATCACTCATCGCATCTACTTGTACTTGCTCACCATTTGCACGCTCCCCTTTAATATAAGGCTGTTCATCGTCTGTGTAAGCCAATGCAATACGCTCGTAAATATTACAGGTCAATCGTTTAAACATTGAGGACGCATCGTTTATTAAGGGCCCTTCATTTTTATCACGATAATCCTCTAACGTCTGTTTAAGCATATCCGCCACCAGCCTGGTCTTCACAAATTCGAGTATTGCTTGCCTTTGCTCCACCAGTGCCAACTCCAGATTTTGCCGGATATCGGCCCCACTACCATGGGTTTCATGCACTTCATCCAGTTGTTTTTGCAACAGGGCTTTATTGGCAATAAGGCTCTCGTTTTCTTCTACCAACTCCAGTTTTTTCGATTTCAAGCCCGCCCCTGTGGCTACCAACCTGTCCGGATCATGCGAAAGTACTTCAGCGATAAAAGCCTGCAAATCACTGGCGGCAGACACAACGGACAGATTATCCTTTATGACTCTGATCTCATTCATTAATCCATCAGCTTCTACAAATTTGCTTTGCATTGCCAACAAATCAGTGGGTGAATTCACTCCGAACATAACAAGAAAATCCGCTAATAAGTCGGAATTACGTTGCAATTCGTCAGCAGATTCCGACAAGAGTCGAGTATCCTTGGAAAATTCGTTTTCCAGATTCTGACGTTTCTCAAAGATCGAACGCTGCTCACGCCGCAATTGAACCAGCTGATTACAGAGCAGTTCGGTATTGTCCAGATTCTGTTTGATGTGGAACTTTTCAGCTAAATTACCGACTTCTTTCTGGTACTCGGCAATGAGAGCGTCGAGTTGCTGCAAGTGCTTTTCATCGCGTTCAAACTCACCCCAACTGTCTAACAATTTACAACGATCTTCTAGCAAACGCTGAGCAGAAGTGGCCGATAACGGTGGCGTTTTATCCTTATACCCGGATTTGGTGTGTTCAGTCCAAATCCGCTTGACGTTGATACCGATGTCAGCAAAAGCGATAACCATTTCCTGCTCTGCACTAACACAACGAATATCCAGTTTATCTTTTGCCGAATTTAACCGGGTCAATTTTTCTTTGTATTGGTTTTGCAGCTCCAGGGTGCGCTGTATTGCACCTTGAGACTCATCAATTTTCTTTTTCTTGTTGCTTGCTGCGTTGATTAGCGCTTCAAGGAACTTGGCGTCATGCTCATTGTTTACCTTGCCTGTCTCTGAACTCGGCAGGAGACCAGGAATCGCTGACAAACGCTTCGATGATTCGCTAACACTGGATATTTGTTGCTGGTATAGTTGACGCTGTTTTTCGAGCTCGGCCATGGCTTGACAGGCTTTTTGCCAGTCATCGTACCAGTCAAGCATTGAAGCCGGTGATTCCGGGTTGCTTTTTATACCACTCCACACACCTTTCCAATCAAGCTTTATGGCTTGTTCTTGTTCAATCAATTGCTCCTGCTGTGCTTGAACGTTGCTCCTTTTGGACTTTAGTAACTTAATAGATTCCTTTTTTTGATCAGTTTCAGCAACTAATTGAGCATTAAAAATGAGTTCATCTGCAACACCGTCTGCCCTGATGATAGCCTTGTCAATAGCTGAAACCAGATTCTTTGACCCCTGCTTTTTACTCCCAGACTCAGTAGTTTCTGTCCCGTTAAATTCGCCCCACAGTTGATCACGATAATCACGAGCGCTTTGCAATGATTTTCGGCTTGGCAAAACACGCTCACCCAGAAGTGAGGCTAACTCGGTCTCAATTTTACTGATTTCATAGTCCAGCTCAACAGACTCAGATTGTAGTTTTTCTTTTTGCCGCGATTGATTCTCAAACTTATCCCTGTATTCATTCAGTGTTTCGCGACGTGGTACAGCCGCGCCACGGACATCATCAAGACGAGTTTCCATACTCAGACGGGATATCAACAAATCAAGTTCCGTCGCTTTCCGATCTAGCTCATCTTCCAACAACGGTAATTTTTTCGCTATAGGCAGCTGTTGATGCCCCGTTTCAATCCCTGTATTTAGTGTGTTCAGAAAATCTGCATTGATTCCTGCAGAAGCATCTGTTTCACCGGACTCAGAGCTCTCTCCTGCATATTGGCTCTGCAGCTCAAGAAGCTGTGCGCGGACACTATCTATTTCTTTTTCTAAAATCTCGGACTCTTCTATCAATTCGCTGTAGAGAGAATACTTTTCTGAACAATTTAATTCCTGTGCAGAAGAAAGACGAATTGCGCCTATCCCTTCACTATCTTCCTTGTCAGAGAATTTCCTTAGTTCTGTATCGAGCTTAAGTTTCCTGCTGGACAGAACGTGTCTTAACTCAACAGCCTGCTCTACCCGGTCTTTATATATATTAAGATTTGCATTTACTTGATCGATAGCCTCTTCAGCGGCAATGACATCCTTGCGATAATCCAATTGTTCGAGATCGGACTTTAGCCTGTCAACTCGTTTTTCAGCCGTAGCTTTTGCGTTATTTGCAGTTTGCCAATTGGCTAATGAAGGTGTCAGATTTTTTGCAAAACCACTAACCAGTTTTGCTGGCAACCCTAATTCGTCTAATTCCCTCTGGCGCCTATTCAACTGGCCTACTAATTCGATACCCTGTTTCATTCTGTCGGTATGATTTATGGCCTGATCAAGCTCCTCAAGTTCTTTCCTTATCAATTCCTGTCTGTTTTGTACTGTTGTTAGTTGCTGGTTTAAATCATTCCAGGCCTGCGGACGAGTTACAGCAGTACGCATTTGAATTTCCAAATCTTTAATGTTCTTCCTGATATCCCTCAGTTGCGAGTTACCATTGCGTTTGTATATTTTTTCGGATTGCTGCAGCAACGACTGAACTGCGTGGGATAAATGCAAGCTACCGCTGGATGCAGCTGCTATTGTTTCAGCTAAGGCACCATGGGTGCTCAACAGCAGATCGTTTCCCTGCTGAAGCTCCTCAGCACCAAGACCGAACAAGGACTGGAAATTGTCGCGACTGAGATTACCCATGAAGGCGCTTAACTGCTCCTGACTCAAAGGAGCGCCATCTTCCGTGGTGAGTTGATTATCTGCTTTAGCTTTTCGCCTTTTTATGGATAATCGCTCATTCCGTGAATTGTAAAGCTCCGCCTGCAACAGCAGTTTTCTGTAATCATGCCGGAAGTTTTCTGGTGTGCGCTGCGGGATACCGTACAAAAGATCGCTAATTGCCCGGAGCAAAGAACTTTTACCAGATTCGTTATTTCCGAGAAATATATGAAAGTCTGTATCACTGTTTCGTGTAAATTCATGACGAAAGTCAGTAAACGGACCAAATGCCGGAATATCGAGAACTGAAATTCTCACAACTTGCGCGCCGCAGTTGTTTTGTCAGTATCCGACTGCTTGACTTCACTTTCACCTTTGACATCCGATTCAGACCAATCAAGTGCAGACAACGTCAGGTTACGCAGCTCGTTCAAAAAAGGGTGAATCTCACTTAAAGCTTCATTTAATGATTGTTCGGGCAACGTGTCAGTTTCAAACAAAAGCGATTGTTGTAAATTATTCGCATCGTTTGCTTCGTCAGTTTCAGCCTCGATTTCAATGACCGACTGGCAGTCTGGCAACAAAGCTTCAATCGCAGCCCTCTGCTCTGAACCAAGATCTTTGAGCAGTTTTTCAACTTCCACGCTCCAGCGTTCGCGGGCAAATGTGGTGGCAAGCTTTGATGGTTGCAATGCAGCCAGCACTTCAGCACCAAAGTCATCATGTTGACTCAAGCTCCCTGATGATTCGACATTGCCACTGACATTCAAACGCACTGACTCGACCCAGACTTTGCCACCATTGTAGCGCTGTGCGATCGATAGACACTCATCGTTTAACTGATCACGCTCCCGTTCCAGTTTCGATGCCAGCTCGCTTACCCCTGTGAATACAAGCCTTAGCACCGCTAACGGAGTTTCTGCTATCTCTTGGGCGATTACAGAATCGACTTTATCAAGAATTTCAACAAGCGTTTTCAGGCCAGTGATTTCAATCTCCATTAATTGCCACCTGACACTGTCAAGTACACGAAATTCAACGGAAGATTGACCTGACGGCATTACGTTAACAATGAAGCAGCCACGCTTACCGGCTTCTCTTATGTGCCGCCCCTGGGTATTTCCGCTATACACAATCCACGGCTCTTCGCAAATAATCTCGGGTTGGTGTATGTGGCCGAGCGCCCAATAGTCATAACCCGCACCTTCCAGCTCATCCTGAGAACAGGGTGCATACGTATCGTGTTCAGCAGAACCCGCCAAACTGGTGTGCAACAAGCCTATATTGAATTTGCCGGAACAGGCTGCAGGGTAATCAGCAACAATATTTTCACTTAACTGTCGCTCAGGAAAACCGCGGCCATGAAGTGCCACCTCATGGCCTTCATGAAGAATGGTTTCAGCCTTGTTGGTGGAGAACTCGTATACGTTGGGAGGATAGGAGAGAGTTCGAGTGATGACTGATTTTGCATCATGATTACCTCTGATGAGGTATACCGGAATATCTGCATCACGCAAGCGCGACATCTCTCGATTGAAAAACAGCCCGGTTCCTATGTCATCCCAGTCACCATCAAAAACATCGCCAGCAATAACGAGAAAATCCACCTGCTCGCGCAGTGCCAGGTCCACCATAGCTGTTGTGGCGCGTCTGGTCGCACCACGAATTTCTTCGATCGGCGCATCTTCGTGCAAACTCAACCCTCTCATGGGGCTGTCGATATGCAAATCCGCTGCGTGTATAAAACTGAATGACGGTTTTATAGCGTTTCCAAGCGTTTATTGGCCATGGAAGATGACCTGGTAAGTAGAAAGCAACTGCAATTAAAAGTACTCGTCAACAAAATGTTGCTGCCAGTGAAAACCGGAACGGCTTTTACTGGCAGACTTTTAGCGCAAGTTACTCCGCTGCAGCTGCCGCGGCAAAGTTACCCAGTGCACCAGTGACCTTTGCGAACACCTCGTCACAACCTTCCGTAGCATGACGCGTCTTCAGAAACTCAGGCGCATTGTAGCCTAGCCATACTTTCCCGTCCGCATCTTCCCAGGCCAGCATTTTTTGCGGCAAGTCGATAGCGATACTCTGGGAACATAGCATGAGCGGCGTACCTACTTTCGGGTTACCAAAAATCAGTACCTCAGTAGGACGCAGTTCCAAACCAGCCTTCGCGGCACCCTCGGCATGATTAATACGAGCAAACACGTTCATACCCTTACTTTCCAAAACCTTGGCAAGTTTTGTCACGGTATCAGCAACACTATGGTTACTTTCAACCACGGTCATACCGTCGGCAGCAAAGGCCTGGGAGCCCAGAAACAGAGCCACAGCGCTCCAGCGGAGCACCTTTAGGGGTTTATTTGCAAAAGACTTTTTTACGCTTTGAATGGAAATCATTTGAACTCCTGAAATTTATCCTGCTAGTCTCTGCCATAATACACTGCGCAGCCTTTTCGCAAAACAACCACTCTGCAAAACGTAATGGGATGAATAACCTGAAGAATCTGGCCTATGCTGCCGGCATCCCCATTATATTTGTATTGCTGTGGAGTACGGGGTTCACAGTTTCCAAGCTCGGTCTGGCCTATGCCGAGCCCTTGGGCTTCTTGTCGATGCGCTTTGCATTTGCCGCTGGCATTCTGCTGTTGGTGCTTCTGCTGTTCAGGAAACTACGAACACGGCGTCTGGCAATAACCGAAATAGCCCACTCGGCCGTGGTCGGCATACTTTTACAAAGTATCTATCTCGGTGGTGTGTTCAGCAGCATTTCAATGGGGATAGGTGCGGGCTTGAGCGCCCTTATTGTTGGCCTGCAGCCACTGTTGACTGTCATTCTGGCCTCGCTCTGGTTAAGGGAGTCTTTATCAGGCAGGAAAATTACCGGCATTGCGTTAGGATTAGCCGGAGTTCTGCTGGTCATTGTCGAACGAGGCAATCTTGACGGCGTCTTGTCAGTAACCGGCATCCTGTTCAGCGTGGCGGCACTTCTTGGCATCACATTGGGTTCTTTGTACCAGAAACGATTTTGCACGGAGACCCCTCTGATTGCGAGCCTGACCATCCAGTTTATTGCAAGCTCACTTGCCTTGCTGCCTTTCGCTTTACTCTTCGAAAGCCTGCAATTTGATTGGCAATGGCAGTTTATGGGTTCACTGGCATGGCTCGTAATTATGCTGTCGCTGGGTGCCGTTTTCCTGTTTATGTGGCTAATACGCCGTGGCGAGGCTGGCCGCGTGGCGGCGCTCTTTTACCTCGTGCCGCCGGTGGTGGCCATTCAGGCTCTTTTCCTGTTCGATGAGAAGCTATCAATACTGCTGATTGGCGGCACTGTGATGTGTATCGGGGGTGTCGCCATGGTTTTACTGGCGCCGACTAAAATTGCTGCTGACTAAAATTGGTGCTGACTAAAGCCGCCCTGAGTGGCAAGTAACAGCCACTGCAGGGCTTGGGATTTAAGCCGTAAGCAACCTGCCTGCGGTTCTTACTGCTGCCAGGCCTTGATGTAGTCAATCTCGTAGACCACCGGGAAACTTGAAGGCGCTGCATCACCAATCCAGACGCTACCCAGCACTAATTGCGCAATCAGGTTCATCGGTTCGTCAGAAACACGTGGCCCTATCAGGCGCTGGACTTCGATACCATCAATGTACCAGACCACCAATTCCGGCTCCCATAGAACTGAATAGGTGTGGAAGCCATCGCTGAGATTCGTTGAAGCAATATGCTCCATGGTTGGGGTTGAATGTCTCTCGCCGTTTGAAAAACGCGAGCGGTTACTATCGAAATAATGGTAAGTCTGGAAGGCCCTGTCAGATCGCTGGCCGATATATTCAATAATATCTATTTCAGGCTGATTCCTGTCAAAACCCTGGTTGAACAGATAAAACGTTGAAAGTATGCCTGCGCCCGAAGCCACTTTTGCACGCATCTCGGTATACCCGTATGTCATTTCAAAGTTATCAGACGAGGTAATCACACCCGACATGAACGGCTGATTGTTGACACGGGAAAGCAGGTTTGCAGGCGTGGGTATGGCGGTAATTTGCAAGGTTTCGCCGGTGAATACAAACGGGTCATACACTGGCTCATCAGGACCGAAAATATTGACGAAGTACTGTGTCTCTCCATTGATGATGCTATCCGGCCCCCAGGGCAGCACAGTTTTCCACTTTTCCCTATCCAGCGTCGTTCCACGGAACTCTTCATCAAACACCAGATTGTAGCCGCTGAGATCCGGTTGAGTCTGTTGTTGTGCGGGTAATGTAAACGTTGCAGGAGCTGAGGGAGCTGAGCGCATACCTTCATTATCAACAGCCACGATTGTGTAGGAATGAGTGCCCCCTGAGACCGGACTATCCGTGTTGCATTCAGCATAGCGCGTGTAATCACAATCAAAATAACTGGTAGTGACCCAACTGCGGTATTCCCTGTCACCAGTATCACCGCGCAATTCGAATACTAACCCGCCATCACGATATATTTCATAGGCTTCAACCGATTGATCATCGGCAGACGGTGCCCAGCTGAATTCAACATAATTGTGCGAGGCCATTAGTAATGTCAGACCTTGAGGAACTGATGGCGGCCCTGCACTCCGGGATTCATCACGAATAAAAGGCCCTTGTAACGACAGGGATTCGGTCAGTGTGGGGCTATCGTCATCACCACCCGATACATCCACACCATTGGTGGGTGCCCCAAGCGCTGAGGTATCCCCCTGCTCGGCCTGATTTGCCGTATCCGTGACCGGAATGTCAGCCGGCGGCGGCGTAACAGGCGGGATTTCGGTTACAACCGGTTCCGGAGCTTCTACAGTTTCAACAATTTCAGGTTCCTGCACTGGTGGGGTTGGAGGTTCTTCTGGAACTGTTGCTGGCTCAAGCTCGACAACTTCGGATACTGCCACTGGCTCATCAACTGCAGATTCTCCTTCTGGAGCGATCGGCACGGACGCTGGAGTGGGCTGCGGGGCCACTTGCATCTCAACGACAGGCACTGATGCTGGCGGGGTTGAAGCTACGGGAGCGGCATTTTCTTGCGCAGTATTAACAACGGCCTCATCGGCTTCACCAGCCGGGCTACTGGAGGAACTGTCAGAACAGGCGCTCACCAAACCCGCTAAAACCAGACACCCGGCAAGCCGTAATGGCATACGCAGCGAGGATTCACACAATGGAGACATCGTGTTCAGCCCGTATTTTCTGGCAAATCCTTCGATGTAGTATTCGTTGTTTTTCTGGCTCATGGCCTGCCTGCATAGGTTGCGTTGCTTTAGCAGGCTATTATAAAGAGAGAGTTGAACAGATCGACCGGTTTTTCAGGACGTATTGGCAAGGTTTCACATTTCAAAGTTCGAAATGAGGCTCCCCAGCACAGAACGGCTGTATTAGCTCCCTGCGGCTTTCCATTTTCAAATGTGACATGAATAACACAAAACAATCAACAGGCAACGCCATGAGAACAGTAACAGGACGCCTGAAGAAGATGCGAACCGAGAACCAACGGCCAGTCAGATACTTTCTGGCATTCAAAGATGGCAATCCCGAAGAGATCGAACTCAACCCCTTGCTGGGTAAAACGCTGAGAATCGAGCATACGGGGCGCATTTTTTGTCTTCATTGTGGTCGTTTGACGAGAAAGAGTTTCTCTCAAGGCTACTGCTACCCTTGCTTTCAGAGTCTGGCTGAAACTGATCAGTGCATCATGAGCCCGGAAAAATGCCATTTTGCGAATGGCACATGCCGCAACCCTGAATGGGGTGAAGAAAACTGTATGCAGGAACACGTTGTTTACCTGTCAAACACCTCAGGACTAAAAGTCGGAATTACCCGCGGCACACAGGTACCAACGCGCTGGATTGACCAGGGAGCGATTCAGGCCATGCCAATCGCGACAGTGAATCGACGCCAACTGGCAGGTTTTGTAGAAACCGGGCTTAAAGAATTTGTTAGCGATCGCACCCAATGGCAACGCATGCTCAAAAATGAAACAGATAAAATGGCTCTCGCAACACAATGGCAGGAGTTGCAACAATTGGCTACAGACACTCTGACTGAGCTACAAAAAGAACATGGTAAAGAGTCTATTACACTACATGACTCAAACGAGGAAACCGATATCAGTTATCCGGTCAATAACTATCCCAGCAAGGTCAAAGCTCATAATTTCGATAAAGAACCTATCCTTGACGATGTATTAACCGGCATCAAAGGACAGTACCTGATGTTTGAAAATCTCGTAGTTAATATCCGAAAGTACACATCATACGAAATGTGTATCTCAGTACCAGAATGATCAAAACCTGAAAGGAGTTTTAATGCCCGCGCCTTCATGGGGACAAAATTCAGTAGCCAGAAATAAGTCCGGTAGCTCTATACAATTAAAGGAACTGCACCGCATGCCAGACATAAGCGAGCAGGCCCAGAGAAACTAACGCACTTAGTGAAGTCAAGATGCCAAGCGCTGGAGTTGCTATCCACCCCAGCAAACCGATAGAGAGAATAAACAGTGCGAATGCCAAAGTTGCACTCGTTGTTCCAATCACACGAATAGAAGAAACCATCTGGGCCATCGAGTCATCAATAGCGGACACTCCGGCCAACTCAATAGAAAGGCGTACATCAACATAAAGCGAAACAAGAAATAGTAGCGTCACCCCAATCAAAAGAAAAAACACAATCTGTGCAATTGTATGCCTGAGACCATGCCTGAGAATGTGGACAGCAATTGAAAGGGCAAACCCGGCTAACAGGCCACTCAGGAAAGCCACCTGCCCGGTTTGCAGTTCAACAAGATCTCTCATAGCCAATACCCGTAACTACATTAATGGCTCGTAGCATGTTTGGTTGTCGGTAAATCATTTCGTGCCAATTGACGTTTCGTATAGAAGTGAGAAACTAAGGAACTGAAAAACACAACAATTATAATAGTGATAAATATCGAGATCATGGGTAATCCGTAGATTACAACCAACAGGAAATTTATCGACGCTGGCAACAAGAGTTGACGCACAATACCCAGAACCATCGGGAACAGAGGCTGTTTTATCGCTTGCAAACTGGCATTGGCGAGAAACAGCACAACGTATGGGTAATAGGCCAGAGCATCAATTCTGAGATAGGTTGTGCCTGTCGCAATAATGGATTCGTTATCGCTGAAGAAACCCATCATCAATGGGGAAAGAAATAGCATGACGGGTATGAAAACAAGCGCCATTAGCAAGCCAACCTGTAGACCACATTTATACGTTTCGCGAACGCGGTCCATTTTTCCAGCACCATAATTTTGCCCCGAGATGGCCAATACGGCACTGTTCAATCCCAGAGCCGGTAACAACAACACTTGTTCCAAGCGCAAGCCCACTGCATAGCCAGCTATGTTGTCACTGCCAAAACGTCCTATGAAAGACAAGGTTACAAATCCGCCAACGATAATTGTCAGCATAGTAAAACTCGCCGGCAGAACTTGCTTTAGCAAAGCAAGACTCAGTGAAAATTCAAGGCGTGGTCTGTTGTATCGCCCCTGTATTTTCTTCAGGATATAAAATAAATAAAATGCGCTCCCTCCTTTTATTACAACAGTAGCCAAAGCCAAGCCTGTAACGCCCAGACCGAAGGTAAAAGTTAGCAAGGGATTCAGCAGAAAATTAGCAAAAAAACCAACTACGAGAACGTTGCGATTGGATTTCGTATCACCATGCGCCATCAGAGCACCAGCCCCAATAAACGAAAGTGTAAAAAGCGGTGCGCCAAAAAAAACAACTGCCAGGTATTCCAGTGCCATTGCCCCCACTGCGCCTTCAGCACCAAGAAAGGCAACCAATGGTTCACTCAACCACCAACCCAGCAACATAACGAAAAGGCTTAAAACTATTCCCAGGCCCAAGGCATTGTCGACATAGCTGATTGCTGTTTCATCATTTCCCTGCCCGACCTCAGGTGCGACAACTGCCGATGTACCTGTCTGCATACCAATACCGACAGAAAGCAAAAGGAAGAACACACTACCGGCGATCGACACACCGGCGAGTGCTACGTCAGATAATAATCCTGCAAACCAGAAATCGGTCAAATTATAGAGGGTGGTAAAAACCATACCCATAGATGCAGGTATGGAAAGTCGGACGAGGTGGCGAAGGATAGAACCTTCTGTCAACTTATTGTTATTTTGCACCAGCAATTTGCATCGGTGAGATTGAAATAACCCCGGGCAGTGGTCCGAGGGAGCAAAGCCAGTTTAACAAAGGAAAAAGACGGCAGGTTATCAGGCCTGCCCGTGGAATACCACATTCAGTGGTTCTTGACCCGATTCAACTCTACGGATGTTTTCAGCGATAAACTGCCAACGTCGTTTAACCTGGTTTTCTGTCCAGCCACTTTCATGCGCACTCATTATAATGTTATCAAGCTCATTAAAAGGAAAATTAAAGGGAGCAACTTCAGGCTTTCCTTTTTCATTGTAGTTGTACCAGACATCAATCACCGCGCCAGCTATTTTGCGTTGTTGTAACGCATCGTAGAGAGCTTTTTCGTCAACAATGCCACCACGCGAGACGTTTACCAGCACCGACGTCGGCTGCATCATAGCCAGCACCCGATCATCAAAAAGGTTTTTTGTTGACTCATTAAGATCACAGGCCACAATCACATAATCACTGCTTGCCAATAATTCAGGGAGATCGTCCAGAGTACCCAGCCAATCGAGTTCTTTCGGGCATTCTTCATTTTTACGCCGTACGGCTTTCAGTGTAAGACCAAAAGCACGCGCCCGATGCGCCACAGCCTCGGCGATATGCCCGTACCCTACAAAGCCCACTGTCTTGCCTGCCAACTCGCCATGATAGCTACCGGTCAAACCGATGATACGACCACCCCAGCCATGCTCACGCATTGAAGCGTCCATGCGGCAGAGACGGATTTCCCATTCAAGCAATCCCAACATGACGTACTCGGCAATGCTGGACTCATGTTCAAAACAATTGCACACAGGTATGCCTAGTGGCATTTTTTGCGGCCCCGTGTGGTTAAATCCGGCCCACGGAATCTGGAACAACTTCAACTCGGGAGCAGAAGGCCAGTTTTCTCGCGGAATATTTCCGCCTATCATCACATTACAGATCGATGCCGACTCATCAAATTCTTCCAAAGACATCGTATCCGGATCCCAGATATCGACTGTCCAGTTCGGTTCAGCCAACTTTTCCAGATAATGTTTTGCATCAACAGCAATTCGGCCTTGCAAGAGGATATTCATCATCAAACTATTCTAAGGATGCAAGTTAAGCAGGAATTTACCTAACTGCCTTGGCCAGAACCAAGCAGGAAATAGTATCAGAGACGGGAGGATAAAACGCTACTGGAGCCGAGAACTGCCAGGCAGGAGACATAACGAAAAAAGCCGGCGTCAGAGCCGGCTTTCTTGGTGCTACCTATTTGTAGACAATGAAACTACATGACCGGATCAGGCCTTTGCAACCCAGGCGCTACACCATGCCTTTGAGCTGACCACGTTCTCACCAAATAACGGACAAGGACCTGTCTCGTCTCCGGCAGCACCCTGGAATAGAGTACAGTTACCGCAGATCTTACCTTTCTTATCGGATTCAGCCATATATTGTAGTGCTTTGGCTTGCGCGGTTCCGGCATCAAGAAGCGGCTTGTCAGCAGCCCGTGACGGTAAAGTACCCATCAGACCCGCTATAGGAACTGCAACCAGACCGGTCCCCAGCAGCTTGTTGAATTTACGTCGGCTCTTATCTGTCATGGTTATATCCTGAAATTAGTAAAGGGCGTTTCGTGGCATTGCCACTCAGGCGGCCTGCCTGCTAAAAGGATGAATGTATGAAATACGCTAAATTCGGATGATTAGAGCATCGCTATGTTAATTAGTTTCAAGCCACTACCTAACAAGCTGCACATAAAATCCAATTAGTCCGTTTCAACCCGCAGCCACAAACAGCAAAATCCAGCCGGGGCCATCCTTGTTAACCATTTAGCGGGCGAAACACCCCCTAAATAAAGGCGTCCAGACAAAAATATCCGAACAATTCATGCATTTAATTGCTTTTTTGTGCGAAAACAGGAAGTGAGCCCAGTCTGAAGCGCTGACTTGTTTCCAGACATTTGCGTCTTGTAAAACAACGTGTCCTTTAACTGAACAACAACTGAACAGGGAATCTGTACACTTTTCCACAACACGCCTCCTTTGCAACAACAAGACTATTGCATCCTGCCGGATCCCAGACCACCAGTCTCACGGTTTATTTCAATGCCAGGATTTAAACGGCAAATGACTCTCTGCACTAAGGATTTGTAAACATGTTTTCCAAACTTCGCCACGCGCTCCTACACGGCGTACAACGGCGAGTATTTAAGTTATAGTCCGCAAAGTAACGAAATTCCCCGGTACGGCGTGCTACTGTATTTTGCAAGAAACTTCGGTGCGGCTTGCCACGATAAGGGCAACTAATGTCAGACTGCCCTGCAACACAGGAGATTTGATATGTTTTTGGTCGTCCTCATTCTGCTTTCTGTAGCGGCTTACTTCCTTCTCCATGCATTTCGCGATTGGCAGGAAGAACAGCATTCGGCACTCGAATACCAACGTGCGGGCGTAAAAGGAGACTCCGGTAAAAGCGGAACGACCAGCACAGGCACTCCTGCGAGTGGCTACAAGAGCAGTCAAACCGGCAAACAGACAACGCAGTTCCGTAACTCTACGAATAGCAGCCAGAAACAATCATCTTCAGGCGGTAGCCAAAATGGTGCTACTTCAGTTTCCGGTGTAGCGACATCCAACACCAATCGCTCCGATTCTGCCGCAGATAAAAGCGCTGGCAACGACAATAACCGCACTGGGCAAAAGAGCGGTTCCGCTAGTGCCACGTCAAGTAAAACTGGTTCAGGTGGTACGGCTTCCAGCGGTAGCACGTCAACCAACGATGTTTCAGCCGGCACGGCTTCAGGTGGTGCAAGTTCAGGGGGTACAAGTTCAGGGGGTGGCAGGTCAGGCAACACCGGTTCAGCTGGTTCAAGTTCAGGCGGTGGCAGGTCAGGCAACACCGGTTCAGCTGGTGCAAGTTCAGGCGGTGGTAAATCAGGCAACACGGGTTCAGCTGGTGCAAGTTCAGGTAGTAGCAGGTCGAGAAACACTGTTTCAGGCGCTGCAAGTTCAGGCGGTGGCAGATCGGGCAACACGGGTTTAGGCGCTGCAAATTCAGGCGCTGGCAGATCGGGCAACACTGCTTCAGGCGGTGGCACTTCAGGTAGTAACGCTGCTTCTACCCATGGTAACAAGCCGGTTAGCAAGGAAACTCTGCGTTTTACCAACCGTGAAGCACACGCTGATGATCTGAAAAAGATTAACGGAATCGGCCCTGCTATCGAGAAGGATATGAATGCTATGGGCGTTTATAACTTCAAGCAGATTGCAAATTTCCAGCAAGCCGACATCGACAATGTCAATACAGCGCTCGATTTCCCGGGGCGCATCGAACGGGATGAATGGATTCCGCAAGCCAAACGCTTGATGCAAGATCAAAGTGGCAGCAGTAGATCCGGCTCCGCAGGCAACCAGACCTCGGGAGCTTCATCACGTACTTCCGGCGCAACCAAGCCTGCAGTCACTAAGGACACGTTGCGTTTCACAAACCGTGAAGCACAAGCTGACGATCTCCAGAAGATAAACGGAATCGGTCCCGCAATCGAAGAAGATATGAACACCATGGGTGTTTACAACTTCAAGCAGATTGCAAATTTCCAGCAAGCCGACATCGATAATGTCAACGCAGCGCTCGATTTCCCGGGGCGCATCGAACGGGATGAATGGATTCCGCAAGCCAAACGCTTGATGCAGGATCAAAGTGGCAGCGGTGGATCCGGCTCGGCCAGCAAGCAGGCTTCAGCAGGCTCTACCGGTTCCGGACAGGCTGCAGTCACTAAAGAAACATTACGTTTCACTAACCGTGAAGCACAGGCAGATAATCTACAACTGATAAGCGGCATAGGTCCTGTTATCGAACAGGATTTAAACAGCATGGGTATTTACAACTTTAGCCAGATCGCCAACTTTCAGCAGACTGATGTAGACAATGTGAATACTGCTATGGATTTCCCCGGGCGCATAGAACGTGACGAGTGGATACCTCAGGCAAGGAAGCTGCAATCCAGTAATGGAAGCAAAGGTTCCGCCAGCACATCTGGCATCTCTTCCAGCAATAGCGGCAACTCAGGCAAAAGCAGCTCGGGACGAGGCAGTTCATCATGGTCTTCGGGATCAGTTGCAGCAGCAGCGGGTGGTGCAGTTGTTGCCGGTGCCGCTGGAGCTGCTCTGTCTGGCTCGTCGGGCAAATCATCGGACCAAGGCGCAACCATCGCTAATTCCGCCAGCAATTCGCCAGATGATCTGGCTGGTGAAATTCGGGAACGCATCAAGATACTCAACCTGCGGCAGTCAGATTCAAGACGACTTGCAGTAAGCAACAGTGAATTCGACGAGTTAGCTCGAGGTGGACATGCGAATCTTGGTAGCGAAAAGCTGTTGGAAGTAACAAAAATCCTTCGCTGGCTATGTGACGAGCAGGTCTAGCCAATTGAACTGCTACCGTGACGAGCAGTTCTAGCAAACTGCTCGCTACTCAAAAAGCCAACAAAGCATCAGCTTGAGCAATGCTGAACAAGAGCTGCGATAAATCTGTCGCAGCTCTCTAATTGATCAAGCGCTATATATTCATCCGCCTTATGTGCCTGCTCAATTGAGCCTGGGCCAACTACAACGGTTGGGACACCTGCTATCTCGTCAAACAAACCGGCCTCTGTTGAAAATGCGACCTTGGCGTGGCTATTTTTCCTAGCCAGGCGTTTGGCCAGCTCCGCAATCTCCGAATCAATCGCTGTATCCAGCCCGGCGATTTCTGAATAAGGCAGGAATTCAATCGACGCGTCGGCATGGACAGACTGCATTTCAAGCAACAGGCTGGCCGCAACCTGCTCCACTTCGCCAAACAATTGATACGGATCATCACCAGCTACAGCGCGAAACTCAAAATCAAATTCTGCATCCCCGGGCACAATATTGAGTTGAGTACCTGAAACCATTCTACCTACGTGCGCCGTAGTATGAGGCACGTCATACAGTTCATCACGTGGCCCTTGCTCAGCCAGGCGACGCCCGATATCCGAGATGGTGGTCACCATCCGGGCTGCATATTCCAGTGCGTTAACAGCCTGAGGGGCCAGGGAACTATGCCCGGTTAGTCCCTTCAACAATACCCGCTTACTGAGCTTTTGCTTGTGACCAACAACGACTGACATACTGGTTGGTTCACCGACAAAACAACCCTTGGGCCGCACGCTCCAGTTTTTCATTTGAGCCAACATGGGCCGCACGCCTGTGCAACCGACTTCTTCGTCATAACTAAAGGCAAGAACTAGCGGCGTATCAAGATTGGCTGCCACCATATCCGGAACCGCAGCAAGCATGCAGGCAAGAAAACCTTTCATATCACAGGTACCACGCGCAAATACCTTTCCCTCGCGTGTTTCCAGCTTGAAAGGATCGCTACTCCAATCCTGGCCTGTAACCGGGACAACGTCGGTATGCCCCGATAACACATACCCTGACTTTTCCGGTGGCCCTATTTGCGCATACAGGGAGGCTTTTATGCCACTCTCATCCGGCACCCTGTAAGCTGTAACTCCGTGACTCGACAGATACTCCTCAATCCAATCAAGCATTGGCAGATTGGTTTTTGATGAGACCGTGTCAAAGGCCACAAGATGTTCAAGAATACTGACAGAATTCATTAGCCGCACACCGTTTTGGGACCAATTAGCTTAGACAGTAGAAGCCTCAACAGCAATGCATTCATTACCGCAAATTTCAAAGCTGGTTACGATGTACCACAAAATTATGCCATTTACGGCCGGTTGTGTGATTGACTATCTGATAAACACCAGGCTCAAGCACACAGAAACCGGCAGACTCACAGACACTCACATAGTCCGATTCCCGCTGCACCTGATACCAGCCGGGCTGTGTCCAACTGAGTGTGCGTTCTATATTATTGAAGATCAAGCCATCAAATTCGAAGCCATTATTGGAATCGACCACTGAATTTTCAGCCACCGTCAGAACACGAAGGTTATCCCACCGTACACCACTAACGTGTTCGATAACAGAATAGAGCCCAGGCGAGACTTCACAGCTTCTTCGTTCATCGCTGGGTCCAAAGCTTACCTGATTGATATCACTGCATCGAGGCGACCAATCCTCGGCGGATAAAATCTGCCACCAGGTCTGCTCAGCGAAGCCCTCCTCATTGGTAACTGACGAAGGCAGGTAAATTGACGAACCCTCGACCAGGGGCTCGCGAGTAACAGCAGTTTCGTTCGGCAAATCCAATGCTACTGACTGATCCACGCTTTGAAGCACTTCCAACTGTGGAGCAAATTGAACTTGAACCGCACTGTCAGCATCGCCAGACACATCAATCGCAACCTGGGGTTCGATGGTTATAGATGGTGGTGAATCTTCCCTGTGTGCAAGTGCTCCTGCTATTTCCAGTGACTGCAACACCCCACCCCTCGCTTCAATAGCAACACCCAGCCCCATGGTGTTGGGAACCATTTGTAACGTTGCATTCAGCTTGCAGTCAGAGCCAGGACTCTGCTCAGCCAGTTCCGTCAGAATACGGCCCCAGTTTATCGTCAGATTACGGGTCTGTTCTGCTGGCAATGGCAATCCCTGCCCGTTCAGCCAATATTCACCACCCAGAACCATATACTGCCCTGAGATAACGTTAGCGTGCGTTTGAAGATCATGTGCGCAACGCTGATTGCTTTGCCACGCCGGGTTACTGCTCACACCTCCCACATTAATTTCTATCAGATACACTTCTTGCACACCGTTGCCATCCCTGTCCTCAGCCCAGTGAATGGATGCTACGATTCTACTGCCTGTGCGTGGTTTTAGTTCTCTATTGCCTGATACGTGTTGCTGGTAGTTGAAGGGATGATCAAGCACCGATCTGCCTGCACGCAGACTGACTGAATACGAAAGAGTTTCCAGCCCGGACAGGAACTCAGTGGCTGTTGCAGAATCACGCTCGAAGAACGCCATGTGGACAAAATCATCCAGAGAATTTTTAAGCTGTGGTAAGCCCGGTGCGCCGATATTGCCGGGAATTTCACGATAAATCGTGCGGGCCTGATCCCGCAAAACAGGTGATGCGGGGGTTGTC
Organism: uncultured Granulosicoccaceae bacterium; assembly: GCA_938005265.1. Lineage (GTDB taxonomy): Bacteria > Pseudomonadota > Gammaproteobacteria > Granulosicoccales > Granulosicoccaceae > CALFCE01. The sequence goes on along the minus strand of CALLOA010000044.1, from coordinate 46,801 downwards.
ACCAGGCCAGGCTTATTTCGGTAGTAGTAAGCTCTGGTGACTGTATCAATTTCCAATGCAGCACTCAGCCTGCCAAGAGAATTATTCCATTCGAAAAAGAAAGGACTGACATTATTGCCACTTGCCGCCTGATAATCCTGTTTGCCTGAATTGCTTGAATCAATAATTTCAAAGGGTCTGGAGTCCTGCAATGTCCCTTGTTCTGCGACAGCAACCAGCTGGTAGCTTCTATCACCCGCGGGCGGCTGTAAAAAGAACTGATTGCCTCTCCTGGTTTGTACTGCGTTATCCAGCATCATGCCAGGATCCATTCCCAGCTCCTGAGCCGCAAGTGGCCTGATCTGGACAGCGACAAGGAACCAGGCTGCCAATAGCGCTCGCAGCAGGAAACCCGCCATTCGGCAAGGTGACAACGCTACTTTCGGCCTGTGTTTGATAAAAAGACTGTGCGGTGGATGCTGACAATCGGTAAAACGTGGAGACATGGAACAACAACACCTTACGGTGACGATTCTTCAAGAACCAGAATGTCGCAATATACCGCACTTAATGCAAATTGGCGCCATCTATTTGTCACATAACCATCCAATGCTAGATACCAATAAGATGTCACCCAGCTTGATGTATTTTATTGCATCTTTTAGTGGTCAGCTCAAAACTATTATGCAGATAGAAGAGGCACAATAATTGGTACAACCCTACAATTCCTAAGCGGCCTGATTCACCAGCCGCATCGACCGGTGAAACATGGCGTTACCTCACGATCAACCTTTTGTTATGCGAATGCGCGGTTTGTTGTGCTGCCACATAGTCCTGTTGCTAACGCTGCTCAACCTGACTGTACTGTGGCAGACAGCCCATGCCCGAAATGCAGACCCAGCGGGTTCAGTTGTAGATGAGTCGGTTATAGCTGCAAGGCTTGCAGCACCATCAAGCTCAGTTAACACCACAGAGATTGCCGAACCGGATGGCGGCAATGTTCCTGAGGCATTCAGGCTAGCCAATGCGCTGGAAAAAAACAGACCAGGCGGCATATCGGCAAAGCAGCAACAACCGGTAGTGGCAAGCGAGAGCGGTGAATTTGAGGTCGAACTTTTACCCTTGAATAACAACATCCCACTGCACGAGCTGCACGACTGGACAGTGCGCATACTTGATGTCAGAGCCAAACGCTACATCCGCCCAGAGCATATTTCCATAACAGGCGGCATGAAAGCACATGGCCATGGGTTGCCAACGACACCCAGGTTCGCAGGTATTCAGGGCGACAAAATTATGCTTGGTGGTGTCAGATTCAATATGGCCGGCAAATGGCACTTGCTCATCAAATTTGTTTATCGCAGCAAAGTCGAAACCGCTCTGTTCGAACTTGAATTTGCCACGAACACCGCCACCCCTGAAAACGATCCAGCAGCAAGCGGCCACACTGCAACGCACAATCAAGGTAGCAATCACAACCATAACCAGGACGGCTATCCTGTTTCTACAACAATCAACTGGACTCAGCATGAAGTAGCGTTGCTCAGGAGCCTCTCCCTGCTGTCAGGCAGTCTGCAAGTCAATACGACCGGTAGTGCCTATTACAACAACGCGGCGGCAGCAGCATTTGGTCATAAGTTATTTTTCGACAAACGACTTAGTGCAGGCGGCCAACTATCGTGTGCAAGTTGCCACGAGCCAACGACCTACTTTAACGACCAGAAGATCACCGCCAAGGGCCTGGACCGCCTGGATAGAAACACCCCTACTCTTGTCGGTTCGGGCCTTCACCGCTGGTTGTATTGGGACGGCAGGCGCGACAGCCTATGGTCACAAGCTTTGGTTCCATTGGAAGCGCCAGCCGAAATGGGCAGTAGCCGGGTTGCGGTTGCGCGTATCATTGCCCGACATTATCGCGAAGAGTACGAATCTGTCTTTGGCGCATTGCCAATCTTGCCGGACACATCAGAAGTCCCCGATGGTGCGAACCCCCTGGCAAATGATGAGGCTCGCAGGCTCTGGAACAGTGTCAGTCCTGAAAAAAGGCATTCAATAAACACGGTCTTTACCAACGTTGGCAAAGCCATAGCTGCCTACGAAATGATACTGATGCCGGCACCCGCACGCTTCGACTTCTATGTGGATCAGCTGCAGGTTCAAGCGACTCGGGCAGGCACAAGCGGGTCAGGCAACACAAATGAAAACAACATGGTTCACCATGACGTCAGCGCCGCAACGTCGCCCGAATCAGACAACGGTTATATGTCAGAGCTTGAACTTAAAGGCATGAAACTATTCATTAGTAACAAAACACAGTGCATGAATTGTCATAACTCGCCGGTATTCAGCAACTATGGCTTCCATAACATCGGTACCGGAATCACAGCCGACGGCAAATTTGATTTCGGCCGCATGATGGGCAGCCAGGCGGTTTTGTATAACGAATTTAACTGCAGAAGCCGTTTTGCTGACCTGGTTAGCAGTGACAATGAAACCACGCAACCACGATGTGCTGAACTGGACCATATAGACCAGCATTCAGGCTCAACTAAGATGCGAGGCGCTTTTCGTGTGCCGGGTCTACGCGGTCTGGATAAATCCGCACCTTACATGCATGACGGGCGCTACAGTTCCCTGGATGAAGTAATCAGGCACTATGCTGACCCTCCTGCCTATCTGCTAGGGCAATTCCACGAAATGCCGAGTATTGAAACCTTGAGCAAATCAGATATTGACGCCCTTACAGCATTTTTATTGACGTTGGGCAGCGAAATTGATGCAGACCCGCATTGGCTGGAAGCTCCCGCGCAATAACTTCTTGCACCCTGTAAATAATATTGCCGCTTAAGATTCAATTGAATTATTAATACGTCGGGTATTACACAAAAAAAGCTGAATTAAAATTTTTTTTGTAGCACCCGGTAACTTCTGGCTTGCGAGTTGCAATAATCCAGTTACGGTTTGCACTTGTAGCGATACACGTAAACTGCCTCAGCCACACCGGAAAAACCGACAGGACAGTCGGTCGCAAAGGACGTTTTTTCCGGAGGCACGATGAAAGGTTTATATCTGCATCTGTGTCAGCGAAGGAGATCGACGGGATCGTTGATCAGCAATAAGGCTTAGAGGCTGCAAATCGTAGCAAAAGGCAAAACTAGCGAAAGTTAGTGACGCAAAGCTTCTGGTCTAAGGGTTCACAAGGATTTTGACCTACGACAGCAGGGCTGCCTGAACGAACAAAGGATTTGTTTGATGGATTGCCTGTTACCCGGATGTAACCCATAGGTGATTCCATAAGGCCCTTTATCGGAGGCTTTATGTCAGGTCTTCAGGGTGATTGAAACACCCTTATTTATTTTCCGGGTGGAACACCCACTGCAAACACTATCGTCAGCTTACCCAACGCGAAGCGTTGAATGGAGTCAGGTCGATATCCGGTGTTTCACCGCTAATTTTCTGAGCCAGCAACTTTCCCGTAACTGGACCACTCATCAGGCCGATGTGCTGATGGCCGAAAGCCATCCACAAATTTTCATGACGTGGTGCCTGATCAATCACAGGCCGACTATCAGGAAAGGTTGGTCGACAACCCCGCCACACCGGGTCCTCGGTTGGCTCAGTGATATCCAGAGCTTGTTTTGCACGCGGCAGAACCTGTTGAAGTTGCGAAAAATTGGATGGCGCATCCCGATGGTTTAATTCAACGCCTGTTGTAAGCCGAATTCCCTGCTCCATCGGAGCCAGTATGTACCCAGCATCCATATCGTGAATGGGTCGCGTCAGGCTGGCACCAGAAGCAAGTTTGAAATGCTGGTGGTAGCCACGTTCAAATCCAAGCAGCACTTTGTACCCCAGCGGCTTGAGCATATCAGCACTCCATGGGCCGGCGCAGACAACAAGGTTCTCAGCCGGCAGTGAATCATTGCCGATTTCAAGAGTGAAACCACCAGAGCCTGTAGCTACCGTCTCTCGTATTGATTGAACGCTGCTTTGAACAAACTCTCCTCCGTCTCGCAGGAATTGTTCAACGTACTCTCGTAACAGCATAGCGGGGTTGTTAACTGAGGAACTGTCAGATAACAGGTAGCCACCGGAAAAAACAGGTTTCAAATGTGGCTCCAGATCCCGTATATCATTTATGGACACCGCTCTGTAAGGGATCTCAAATGCATCCAGTACCGCGGCCTCCTTACTGTCTGCCTGCAAAGGTCCGGCTTTTCGAAACAACTTCAACCAACCATTTTGCGACAAGCGATGCATATTTCCGCATCGTTGCATGAGCGCGCGGTGCTCATCCAGCGCGCCACTGCACAACGCATTGAGCGCACGGCAAGTTTCCTCGCTTTTGCGCCGGGTGCAGGCACGCAAGAAGTGATAACACCAGGGAGTATTTTTAACGATATGGGGAACACTGTAGCGCAGGTAGGCATGATTGTTCAGCAGTAAACGGGGTAACTTGCCAAGCAATGCCGGGTTATTCAATGGCATGAACGAGCTCGCGTTAATAACGCCAGCGTTACCATATGAAGTCTGTGAAGCCGGTAATGACTTATCTATGAGTACAACGCGAAAGCCCCGTTGCTGCAGATGCAAAGCAACCCCGATCCCCACTGAACCAGCACCAACCACCGTAAATCGCTTTTGCATTGTTCAGTCCGTTCACCAGCCAAGTACCAGCCCGATATCCCTACACATCAGGTTTTCGCAGCAAATAGTACTACAAAGAACAATCCTGTTGCTGATTTGGAGAGCACGAATATGTGACTCCCGGCTTTAACGACAAGGCTGAACACAAAGAAGCATTCCTCAATAATCCATCAATATGTAGCAATATAATAAAACGCCTTCAACTATCGATGGCTAAATTTAATTATTGGATTTAAAGGACGCTAAATAAACTGAATTGTTAAAGGATGTAAGGAAACACTGACGACGCTGTACAGTCAAAGGAACCGCACTAGAGTACCGTGAAGAGACTATTCTCCATCCGCAGTTATCTGACACTGATCAACATCATTGTCACTACCCTTATCCTCCTTCTGGTGACAGGATTTCTTGCCTTGGGTTGGCAAAACGCACAGGAAGGCCAGAATCTGACAATCAGCGGAAAAATAGAATCGCTTGCGACAACATTTTTTAATGCTGCAACAGCAGAAAAACGGCTCGCTTACTCACTGACTCATAACACTAGCCCACCCGGACAAATCGAGCTGCAACGTCTGACAGACCTTGGCAGGATTAGCGAGACAACAGCAAATCAGTTAGCCCTGGAGTTAGGCAAACTGATCAAAACCAATCGATACTACTTCACAGGCACACGTTCTTCGAAAAAGGATGCAGGAACTACTCTCAGTGCTCTAAATGACCTGAATGAATATTTGAAAATTTATCGTTCCTACACGCTTGCTGAATTAAATAAAGTGGTGAATGACAGAGACCCTGCGGTTTCGCTACTACTACCGGACTCTCTGTCCCGCAGTGTAGAAATCGCAGCCAAGATTGCCGACAAGCTAACGTTCCTTCCCTCTAAAGATGCTGTCTCAGTGGATCGTTATAAAGATCTCAAGGCGGGGTACTGGAAACTTTTCAGAAATATATCTGCTTATGATGAGCTTCTCACCGCTCTGAATTTTTCAGCCCTTGAACCCACTGCGTCAACACTGGATCAATTTTCGGCCTATGAATCACTGATAAACAGCGGTTGGGATGATCTGGGACTATTCAATCTGGCAAACGATGTTGAATCGCCTTTGCCAGCGCTCGTAGAACAAGCACGCCTTACATATTATGGTTCACACTACAAACTTATCACGCAAATGAAGGCAGGTACTCAGTACGGTTTTCAGCAATATACATCGCCTGCCGCCTGGGAAGGAAGTATTGAAGATGTGCGCGCAAGGCAACAAGCGATTGTCAACTTTGTTCATGAAAGAACAAATGCTATTGGTGTGCGCTTGCATCAAAACGCCGCACGCTCGATTAGTATTCTTATCATCATACTGGTTGTAAGCCTTGTGGCTTCTTTTCTGCTCTTCTGGCTTGGCCAGCGCATCAAAAAACAGGCAGACACGGACAACCTGACAGGTCTTGCAAATAGAGCAACCTTTGAAACTGTTTTGCACACCTACGAGCAGGAAGATACAAAACAGATTCGGCAGGCCGTCTACTTCATCGATATCAATAAATTTAAACAAATCAACGACAACTACGGTCACCGTATAGGCGAACAGATACTGGTTGAAGTAGCTAAGCGAATTGAGCGGGTCTCTGCCGGGCACCTTACAGCACGTGTAGGCGAAGATGATTTCGCTGTGTACATGCGCGATTTGGAACAAGGGTTTGATGCAGATGTACTGGGCAAAAAATTCCTGGACTCCATAAACGGTGATTTTGATTTGAATGGCACGACTATTCGGATAGAAGCTGGAATCGGTTACGCTATCTCACCTGACGACAGCCACGCTGGTACAGCGCTTTTGAAAAATGCGGATATAGCCCATTATCGCCGCAAAAGCGGCCAGAATTCTTGTGGTAGTCAGATTTTGTCCAGATATAATTCCAATATCGGGGATCTGCATGTAAAACGTCGTAGGCTTGAAGCAGCACTGCTTACTGCTATTGAAAATCAGGAATTCACACTTCACTACCAACCCAAAGTTTGCACAACTACGTGCACTGTAAGAAGTGTTGAAGCGCTGATTCGATGGAAACGGCCAGATGCCACTTTAATATCTCCAGCTGAATTTATACCTGTCGCGGAAGAGCTGGGCTTGATGGAAAAAATCGGTACTTTTGTTATGGAAAAGGCTTGCCAGGACATCGCCAGTCTTCACCATAAGGGTTTCACCGGTCTCGGTGTTGCTGTGAATATTTCGTCCCAACAGTTTATGGACGAACAATTTTGTGAAAAGGTCTTACGCTCGGCTAAAGATGCAAACCTGGGAGCGGGCTTTCTGGAGCTTGAAGTTACCGAGAGTATCGTGATGAATGATATTGATCGTGTTACCGGGCTACTCAACAGACTGCGTGCAACAGGCATAAAAATAGCCATCGATGATTTTGGCACCGGGTATTCCTGTCTCAGTTATCTTCAGGATCTACCACTGGACACGCTGAAAATAGATCGCGCCTTTGTTGAAAAGCTTGGCAGGAACATGTCACACCAGACAGTCGCAAATTCGATAGTTCAACTGGCCGTCTTGTTCGGCCTGTCGACTGTCGCGGAAGGTGTTGAAAATGATGCACAACGCCACGAAGTTGCCATGTTGGGCATTGATCTGATTCAGGGATATTACTATTCCAAACCCGTGCCTCTGGAAGATCTTGCGGAGGTTATTCGTCAAGTTGAACGAAGACAGCATACATCGCTAGTAGCTTCCGCTGCTCAAGCCAAACAAATAACAGACCGTGACGACTTCGACCAGGACAGCAGCATTAACAAGGCTGCTTGAATCATCGTGGTCAGGGCAATAGCCCTGCCTTTGGAAGCCTTGATTGGCCTAACCCCCAAACTGCCCAACGCCCGCATTAAAATCTGTGCAACATACCGAACCGGCGCTGTGAACACCTTGACGGCCCCGATTCGACTAATCACTACCATTCGATTCCTGCCACGACCCTGCCACCATCTTGACGCTGTGCCTTCACGTGGTAAGCGCACAAGCATTAACCCTTACTAAACAGCGACTTAGTACACCACCCCCAGGCAGAGCAAATATTGCCAGCGCTGGCCCTCAATAGCGTTGAGCTGACAGGCAACAGGGTTTAACATTACGGCACAAAACAACATCCAGGCATCCCCGGAGGAACCATGCAGTTCGTAGACAAACCTGCTCTATTCGGTAAAAACACAACGGAAGGGTCAAAAGAACACCAGAGTCCCAAGTCCGCCAGGTCCATAAAGGCATGCGCACTGTTTTTCGCAGCGGCTCTTACATTTTACGGCAATGCCCAGGCCCAAGATGAAGAGACCATGGACTCGCTGAAAGCGCAAATAGCCAGCATGGAAAAAAAGTTCGGCGCTGTGACCAAAGACCGTGATGCTCTCTATGATCAGCTGCTGCAAACCATAGAAGATCTCGAAGCGGCTGAAGGCAAAACAAAGGTCGTTGCCAGAGGACGAGCCCATGTCCTTGAAAAATTTAATGAGCAACGCGCCGCCGCTGCTGCACGTGAAGCGGAGCTGCTGGCGGAGATCGAGAGCCTTGAGGAGGACGGGGACTTTATGTCTGAACGCGTGCAAACCCTGTTCGCCGAAACCAAATCCAAGTCTGCTGATCTGGAAGCTCAGCAGGCAAAGTTGTCCGCCGAGTCTGACGAGCTGGCTAGAGTAGCTCTGGTACAAATACAGAGCGCACTGGCTGAACGCGATGCCGCACGGGAAGAACTGGCATCAGCTCAGGGCCAATCAGCGAAGCTTGAGAATGATCTGCAAAGTACCATTAACGGTCGCGACTACATAGAAGGACTATTGAAGAAAGAAAAAGACAGTGGTGCGAGCAAACTGGCAGCGGCTGAGAGTAAAGCCATGAGCGCATCAAACGGCCGCGCCTTGACTCGCAAACAATTGATTGCTGCGAAAGATGAAATAGAGGCGTTAAAAAACCAACTCAATTTCTCCCAAATCCAACTAGCCAAACTGGAAGGCGAACTTGCGACTGCCAAAGCCATGAACAGTGAAAAGGAGGCTGCTCAAGCAGCTGCTGCTGTCAATGCAGCATGGGCCAACGAAATCAGCGCTCAATTGGGAGATCGCTACCGTGGAATTTCCGGCGTTTCTGTATCGGAGCTTCCTGGAAATCGCGTGGGCATTCGCATAGGAAATGCCGGATTGTTCAGCACAGGTGCATCCCAACTTACTGATACCGGCCGTAACCTGCTGTCACAAATCGGCGAAGCCTTGCTACAACAAACAGATGCACGGGTTTTAGTGCTGGGGCATACGGATAACGTTCCCGTGGGCAACAATAGCAGTTACGTTGACAATACCGATCTGTCGAATCGCCGCGCACTGGCGGCAATGAAGCATCTGGGCGACAGCTCGGGCATTTCGTTTGATCGCATGTCATCAACCGGCCTGGCTGACAACTACCCTATCGCTACAAACAGTACCAGAGAAGGGCGTGCCCAGAATCGCCGTATAGAACTGGAGCTCTCACCACTTTAGATTAATTATTCTTCCTCTATCCCTGGCGAGTTGTTCGTCAGGGATAGAAGACTGGAAAAGACGCTAAATCTTCCACCAACAATCAAACTACAGCATTCCTTCAATTTTCAATTGCTGATAAGTTGCATCCAATGCCTTTCCAGCGCGCTCGACCAGCAAATCTATTTCTGGCACCGATATCACCAACGGCGGAGAAATAATCATCCGGTCACCCACAGCACGCATTACCAGATTATTGGCATAACAATGTTCACGACATATAGCGCCAACCTTGCCGGCTTCGCCGGGAAACTTCGCACGAGCATCCTTATCCGGAGTTAGCACCATTGACCCCATCATGCCGCAGGCATTGGCCTCCCCGACCAGGGGGTGTTCCGCAAATGCTGACCACTTTTGCTTGAGGTATGGCCCGGTTTCATTTTTAACTTTTGCAACCAGACCTTCTTCTTCAATAATTCGGAGATTCTCCAATGCAACGGCCGAGCTGACTGGGTGCCCCGAATAGGTGTATCCGTGGTTAAACTCACCACCTGCAGCAACCACCGAGGCAACCTCGTCACTGACAACAGACCCACCTATCGGTATGTAACCGGACGAAAGCCCTTTGGCTATTGTCATGATATCCGGTTGAATATCTACAGTCTGGCTGCCAAACCAATTACCGGTTCGGCCGAAACCGCAAATCACTTCATCAGCAATCAAGAGTATTTCGTGAGCTTCGCAAATCTTGCGAATCTCCGGCCAATAACTCTGTGGAGGAATGATCACACCACCGGCTCCCTGTACAGGCTCTGCGATAAAAGCAGCTATTCGCTCCTCCCCATATTGTTCGATACACGCCTGTAACTCACGGGCTCGCAACAGGCCGAAATCTTCAAACGACAATCGTTCACCTTCTGACCACCAATCAGGCTGCCCGATATGAACGATATCAGCAATAGGAAGTCCACCTTGCTTGTGCATGGGCTTCATACCGCCAAGGCTTGCACTACCCATGGAAGAGCCGTGATAGGCATTGTGACGACTGATGATGATCTGCTTGGCAGGTTTATCCTTTGCCGCCCAATAGTGCCGTGCAAGGCGAATATTCGTATCGTTGGCGTCACTACCACCACTGGCAAAAAACACGTGATTCAAGTCACCGGGTGCCAGATCTGCTATCCGTTGAGCAAGCGTGAGTGCCGGGACGTGTGTGCTTTGAAAAAACGTATTGTAGTATGGGAGTTCGCGCATCTGCCGCGCGGCCGCCTCTGCCAGTTCCGGCCTGCCATAACCTATGTTGACACACCATAGCCCGGCCATGGCATCCAGCAGTTCTTCACCTTCACTGTCTTTAAGAAATACACCATTAGCGGACTTGATTATCCGTACACCCTTCTTTTGCAGCGCATTCCCGTCAGTAAACGGATGCATGTGATGCGCGGCATCGATGGCCTGCAGTTCTTCAGTGGGGAGATGGTTTGATTGATCAAGCACAGAACAAAACTCCGGTCGGGGTAGTTCGCGGTTTGCCAGGGCAGTTTAGGGTCTAGCCACGCGCAGTTATCATTTTATCGGCCAGCTTTTCACCAATCATGATACACGCGGCATTGGTGTTGCCCGACACTACAGATGGCATTACGGAGGCATCTGCAACTCGCAGATTGTCGAATCCATGGACACGAAGATCTGTGTCGACCACGGCCATGGGGTCGCTACCCATTTTACAGGTACAGGAAGGATGAAAAATAGTATTGCCGAAATTACTGATGTAGTCGTCGATTTCACTGTCACTACCGGTTGAAACACCCGGTATAGCTTCCTTTTTTATGTAGGGTTCGAGGGAAGGCGCCTCAGCCACCCGACGCACAAGAGCGAAGCCATCACGCATGGTACGACGGTCATTTTCCGTGGCAAGGTAATTAGGGGTGATTTTAGGGGCTATGGCTGGATCAGCAGACTGGATATTGATGCTGCCGCGGCTCTCTGGACGAAGCTGACACACGGAAACGGTGAAGCCCGGAAATTTATGCAATCCTTCACCCGGCTTTGCAGCGCTGAACGGCAGGAAGTGAAACTGCACATCGGGCCGTTCCAGTGACGCACGGGTTTTCGCAAAAACACCCACCAGAGCCCCCCCCATTGTCAATGGCCCCTTGCGTGTCAACGCATACTGCAGCCCAGCCTTCACCTTTTTTAGCGGGCTGTGATAAAGCTCGTTCAAAGTAATGGGTTTGGTGCATTCATAGACCACCCGGATTTGGTAATGGTCCTGTAAATTCTGCCCTACGCCCGCCAGGTCACGAACACACTCAACACCCTGTGAAGACAGCACTTCTTTGGGCCCGATTCCAGATAACTGCAGAAGCTGTGGTGAATTGATGGCGCCGCCACAGAGAACAACCTCCCTTTTCGCTGATACCTGTCGCAAATTGCCTCGCTGGCTATATTCAATGCCAGTCGCCCGCCCGTTCTCAAGCAACACGCGGGTAGCCAGTGCATCAGTTTCAATAGTCAGGTTAGCTCGTTTTCGAGCCGGTTTCAGATAGCAATAGGCCGTACTGGCCCTGCGTCCGGAGCGTGTAATCGTTTGCTGAAAATAACCGGCACCTTCTTGTGATGCGCCGTTGAAATCATTATTGGCGGGCAGCTGGCTTTCCGTGCACGCTGCTATGTAGGCATCTCCCAACTCTGTTTTTTCCGGGTCGGTGACTTCTACCGGACCACTGTCCCCGTGGTAGGCATCTGCCCCTCGTACCTGGTCTTCGCATTTGCGGAAATATGGCAGGACATCGTCCCAACCCCAACCGGTCGCGCCGTTATCAGACCATTGATCGAAATCTTCTGCCTGGCCACGGATATAAACCATGCCATTGAGCGAACTCGAACCGCCCAACATTTTGCCACGCGGCCAACCAATCGCACGGTTGCCTGTAGCTGGCTCAGGTTCTGTGGCGAAATTCCAGTCCAGCACGGGATGATATATATTTTTGTAGTAACCAATGGGAAGATGTATCCATGGACTGCTATCACGCGGCCCGGCCTCGACCAACAGCACACTGTAACGTTTGTCCGCTGACAGACGATTGGCCAGTACCGCGCCTGCAGAGCCAGCTCCTACCACTATATAATCGTACGTATCCATAAACTTCTAGCGATCCGGTTTGATGCAAAACAGGCCCACGTGGCCGATTGGTTCTGGCTTTTCAAGCATAGACTCAAGTAACTCTACACCACTGCTCAAGGCCGTGATACCAGATTCTCTGTATGCGGAAACTTTCATCCAGCCAGACCAGATTGGCTGGCCCTCCTGTGCATATTGAACCACCATCGATCCCCGCAATGCGGGCTGGAATCGAGGTGACCATAGCCAATACATCCGGCAATTCGGCAGCACAATTTTCTAACACATTGATAAGCGCCTGGCCGAGGCTCAGATCAGCGCCAGCCAGAGTTCCATCCTCTAGTGTTAAACGACCCTGTTGACGTTTTACCCGGCGACCCTGGAGACTGAATTCGTCAATGGCTGAACCAGCTACTGCCATCGCATCACTGACCAGAAACAACCTCTGCGATGGACTTTTCTGTGACACAGCGAGCCGCACGCAGGGATAACTGACGTGATGGCCATCAACGATTAACCCACAGGCAACATTTGCGTCATCCAGTGCCGCCCCTGTTAATCCAGGCTCACGGGAACTCAATTGGCTCATCGCGTTATACAGATGAGTAACGCAGCCTGCTCCAGCTTCCATTGCCTGTTTGCAAACAGTGTAATTTGCAGCCGAATGTCCCAGTGAGACGATAATGCCCGCTTCTTTCAGGGTTGCGATTTGTTGTGTTGTTGCGCTCTCCGGCGCAAGCGTTACCTTTAGTACCGGCAAACGCCGCCGGGCAGCAAGCAATAGAGAGACATGTTCTGAGGACATATCACAAATATGTTGCTGCGGATGAGCACCTTTTTTGGCGATGCTGATGTGTGGCCCTTCCAGATGTAAACCGGCAATAGCAGGCAATCCCGAGGCTATTGACGTTGCCACGGCATCAACGGCTTTTTCAATCTTGCCAGGTTCGTCCGTTATCAGCGTGGGCAGGAACGCTGTGGTGCCTAGCGAAAGATGCGCTGCGGCCATCAAGCTTAATGTTTCAAGCGACGGCTCATCGTTAAACAAAATCCCGCCGCCGCCATTGACCTGCAAATCAACAAAACCCGGGCACAGATACCCACCGGGAAGGTCCACCTGCGGATAGGATAGCTCCCGTGAGCCCTGCTTCGCTGGCTTGCTGCAAGAGCCGGCAACATCAGACCCAAGGTATTCCACGGTACCATTGGCCCCTATCTGCACTACGGCATCTGTGTGCAGAAACTGACCATCAAATATTGTCGCGCCGCACAGTTGCATTTCACAGTTGCATTTAATTAACTTGGAATATCATCCCACTGAATCGGTTTCTTGGCCAGATAAAGTAGCTGTATGGGTAGACTAGCGAGATGGACCCTAATCAAGCTAAAAACAGACTAAAGCGTATCAACCAGACCATCAGGAAATAGCGCAATTTTGCCGCTACGCAAGTCCCTTACATCATACCAGCGCGCCCGTGTTTGTTCCCCGGTATCTTCCGAAAACACGATTAGCGATTGCGTGTACAAGGACCGGTCTACCAGTGCAATACTGATAGCGTGCACATATTCATGCCCGACAACTCCTTCATGTTGATAAATGTTTTCAAAAGTGCGCCATTCACCCGCCGAGACAATTTCAGTACCCAATTCTTCCATGAATTCACGCTGTAGAGCATGCTCTCGCGTTTCACCGAATTCAACATTACCGCCGAGCGGCCGCACACCCTTTATGTTGCCGCCATCATCATGGATTTCAGCGGCGAGCAATTGCTTACGATTAATGCAGATACCAATCACTTTGGATTGTATCTGCTTGCTGGGGCGCCATTTGGTTATCAATTCAGTATTCCGATCGTACTACGCTAATGCAAATGTCTGACTTCGATATTCTAATGCAATAAGGCAGTTCCATGCAGGGCGGATGATATTCACCCCATAGAGAGTCTGTCGACTGTCACCGTTTGTGGCAAACTGGCAGGGTGTCAACCGACAACCCAAGCAGAAAAAAAATCGAACGGTGGTTTAAATCACAAGGCCGCGAGCTGTTTGATTTCCAGGTAAAAACCTGGGATGCATGGGAGCGCGGCGATTCCGGCCTTGTACATTCACCAACGGGCTCAGGAAAAACACTGGCAGCATGGTTGGGCCCAGTCCAGAACGAGCTAACACGGCAAGACTTGGCGAGTTCAGCTGCAGCCACAGGTGTAAAACTGTTGTGGATAACTCCGCTAAGAGCGCTCGCCAACGATACAGCGGACAATCTGCAGAATTCAGCAAGCGCACTGGGTTGCAAGTGGACCGTACAGATCAGAACCGGCGACACATCGACGACTGTAAGACAAAAGCAACGCACGTCACCACCCGATGTACTGGTCACTACCCCGGAAAGCCTGTCGCTGTTACTGAGTTACGCGAATAACCAGCAGTACTTCGCTCAATTACAAACCATCATAGTTGATGAATGGCATGAACTGCTGGGCAGCAAACGAGGTGTGCAGCTGGATCTTTGTATAACCCGCCTGCGACAGTTTGCACAAGCTCGCGATAGCAGGCTGAAAATCTGGGCGTTATCGGCCACGATGGCAAACCTGGATACTGCGCTTCAAGCTTTGCTAGGCGATGCAGCAAAAAAAGCGAAGGTAATATCCGGCAATATCGAACGCAAAGTTTTTGTCAAAACAATTATTCCCCCGACCATGCAAAAATTCCCATGGTCCGGCCACCTTGGCATACAGTTGGCGGATCAGGCAATTGATGTAATTGATGCTGCACGCTCAACACTTTTCTTTACCAATACCCGGTCACAAGCCGAACTGTGGTTTGAGACCATTACACGCAAGCGACCTGACTGGCTTGGCAGTGTCGCGATCCATCATGGATCTATCGACAGGAAAATACGCAGCGTTGTTGAGCAACGGGTTCGCGAAGGGCTGTTACGTTGTGTTGTTTGCACCTCATCACTTGACCTCGGCGTGGATTTCAGTCCAGTCGAACAGGTCGTACAGGTTGGTAGTCCGAAGGGGATTGCCCGTCTTATGCAACGTGCGGGTCGCAGCGGACACCGACCTGGCGTAGCCTCAACCGTTGTATGCATCCCAACCAACGCCTTTGAGCTGGTTGAGTTCGCCGCCGCAAGGCGAGCCTTACTGGCTGGCAACATAGAAGAGCGGGCACCACTCAGTCGATCTCTGGATGTACTCGCGCAACATCTGGTGACTGTAGCACTTGGGTCAGGCTTCGAGCGTAATGCGATGCTGGACGAAATTCGTTGCAGCTATTCTTTTAGTCGCATTACCGACGCCGAATGGAACTGGATACTTGATTTCATTACGCGTGGTGGCCAGGCACTAAAAGGATACCCGCAATTTAATCGCGTAGTGGAAAGCAACGGATTTTGCCGCGTTCCACAGGGCCGTATTGCTAGACAACATCGCATGTCGATAGGAACCATAAGCAGCGACAACATGATGCGGGTTAAATGGATGAGCGGCGGCACCATCGGGCATATTGAAGAGTCCTTTATCGCAAAAATCAAACCGGGATCGACTTTCCTGTTTTCCGGCCGACTCGTTGAACTGGTACAGACGAAGGACATGACAGTATTCGTAAAGAAATCCAACAAGAAAAGAGGAATGGTTCCACGTTGGCAAGGGGGGCGCTTTCCCATGTCCTGCCAGCTGGCAGACTCAGTACTGGAATCCTTTGCTTTGTGGAAAACCGGTGATCTTGAAACACCGGAAATTGAAGCCATAGATCATCTTTTGAAAGTGCAAACAGCGTGGTCTGTATTGCCCCAGAAGGGTGACTTTCTGGTAGAAAAAATTATATCTCGCGAAGGTTGCAGCCATTTTTTCTACCCCTTCGCTGGCAGGTTGGTACACGAAGGGCTAGGAATTCTGATTGCATGGCGTTTGTCGCAACGTATTCCTGTAACGTTAACAATTTCTGCGTCTGACTATGGCTTCGAACTGTTCGGCAGCGATAATATTGACGTCAACGAATCATTGCTATTGGAGCTTTTCAACCCGGCCAATCTGCTGGACGACCTGCTTGCCAGCCTGAACAGCACTGAAGCAGCAAAGCGCCAATTTCGAGACATTGCCCGTATAGCCGGTCTGGTATTTCAAGGATATCCTGGCAGTGGCAAGTCGACACGACAAATTCAGGCGTCTAGCGGTCTGATCTATGATGTGCTTAAAAACTACGACAGAGAAAACCTTTTACTCGATCAGGCAAATCGCGAAGTGCTGGAGTCGCAAATGGAATTCAAGCGTATGCAAGAAACGCTAAAATCGATTACTAACTGCGAAATCAAGTTACGCCAGCCGCAGCGCTTAACACCATTAGCGTTTCCGCTATGGGCAGATCGTTTGCAAAGCCAGACGGTATCTTCTGAAAACTGGCGTCAACGAGTTGAAAAAATGTTGAATTCACTGGAGTCAGCCGCCGTGGAAACATTGCACAAGCCCAACAACAAAAGAAAAAAACGGCATAAGCAACATGTGCACAAAGGCTTTCAGGATTAAGCGATAATCGTGGACAACAAGACGATAGAGATAATTTGCCAGGAAGAAACTCTACAGCTCGACTACCGTCGGTGTATTTACTGGCCATCGCATAAAACACTATTGCTGGCTGATGTACACCTGGGTAAAGATAACATTTTTCGACAGCATGGCATGGCTATACCGGAAGGAATTTCAGAGGATAACCTTAACCATATAAGGCAACTCCTGCATGAGTACAAACCCGAACAATTGTTGATTTTGGGTGACTTTGTGCACGCAGTACCCTCGCCTCAGGAACCCTGGATTAGTAGTCTGGCGAAACTGATACACGAATTCTCTTCCACCGTATTTACCATTGTCAGTGGCAATCATGACAAACCCGGAACAGCCAACCGATTGCCTGATGAAATCAACTGGACCAATGTTGTGGATATCTCGCCTTTTCACTTCCGGCACGAACCCTTGAAAACAGAGTCAAAAACATCTGATAAATACACAATCTGCGGTCATTTGCATCCTTGCATCACTCTAAGCATGCGCAAGGGACCTACTATACGTATGCCCGTATTCTGGGTAAGCCCGGAACAGTTGGTATTACCAGCGTTCGGTGGGTTTACAGGCATGCACACCATTCGCCCTTCTCGCCGCGATAAGTGTATTGGTATTGGCCCTGACAGCCTTGTCGAGCTTCGCTCGCAACAGTTCACTATACCGATTAGGGGAACCACGCGAATATGAGCCACAACAGTAAGTACAGCCACCCTGACGACGAGATACCCTACTGGTGGCACGCTGCCCCACCGGAACCGGATAGCAATGTATCCCTTCCAGCCCGATGCGACGTAGCTATAGTCGGTAGCGGCTATACAGGATTGACGGCAGCGCTTTATCTTGCCAGCGCAGGGCGTGATGTCGTTGTGCTTGATCGTGAAGCCATCGGATTTGGCGCATCCACACGCAATGGTGGTATTGCCAGTGGCAACTTGCGACTAAGTGCTAGCCAGGCTAAACAACAGTATGGCGAAACCAAGGCTCGTAAATTATTTGCTGAAGGCGTATCAGCGCGGGATCATTTGCATGAGCTAATTACAACACACGATATTGACTGCGACTATCAACTCAATGGGCGGTTCACCGGTGCATTAACAGACAGTGATTTGCAAAAAATGGCTCGTGAAACGGAACTGTTCAGTGCAATGACAGGCATCGAAGCTTATGCAATTGAGCAGAATCAAGTGTCACAATACATCGGCTCGGATGTCTATGTGGGCGGTATAGTCAGACCAGATATCGCGCACTTTCATCCGGGAAAATTCCACCTCGGATTACTAAAAGCAGCAAGACAAGCCGGAACTTTCGTTACCGGTTACTGCGGTGTAGATCAGATCTCGAAAACGCACAGCGATGGTAAATTTACTCTCCAGACAGCGCACGGCTCTGTGCTTGCCAACGAAGTTATCATGGCGACTAACGGGTATAACCAAAAGACGTTAAATAACTGGTTATCGAAAAGAATCGTAGCCGTCAGAAGCAGAATTATTGTAACTGAAGCGCTATCGAAAAATCTGATAGCCACATTGGCTCCCAACCTGCGTGCTATGGGTGAAAATCGCCGTTTATTTCGTTATTTCAGGCCCGGTCCTGAAGGCGACAGGATGATCTTCGGATCGCGAGAACCAATAATACAGGGTAGCCTTGACAAAGCGATTGAACATGTCAGGCAAGGCATGATTGGCATCTTTCCAGATCTGGCGAGCGCAAATATACAAAGTAGTTGGGCAGGAAACGTGGCGTTTAGCCGATCTGAACTTCCTCTGATCTTTCAGCACGACGGCATACACTACGCAATGGGATACTGCGGCTCAGGCACAGTCTGGGCACCCTGGTTTGGGAAACAGCTGGCAGATAAGCTGATAGCAAGGGACGGTCACAGCTCTACACAGCCTGAATCCCTGTTCTTTGGGGAGCCCCCGGCAGCAATACCGTTATACAACGGAAGACCCTGGTTTCTACCGGCGGCGATGGCTTGGGAAGGTCTACAGGACAGACTACAAGGCAGATCGTAGCCAACAGCTCTTTACTTCACGAATGCCAGTCGGAAGAACGCCACTGACATTGCCACTGACATTATTAATCCTGAGTTTATCCTTAGCAGTAAAATTCCTGAACAGTAAACCTCCTGACCAGTAAACTCACGGCCTCAAATAACCAAGCTTGGCCACACATTAAACCAAAGCCTACCAGTGTAAACTGATGATAGTTCTGAATGTATCTGACTTGCTTAAATAGTCAAACAACAGTGACTACCGCCAGGGAATCACCATTCGTAATTATTGACACTGTATTTTCAAGCTTTTTCTTTAGATTTACATGACTACCAGCAACGAGTTTGTCGCGGGTTAGTGCTTCAAACGAATAGTGTTGAAGTGGTACTCTGACCTTCTCACCAGCTGCCAATTCAAGTGAGCCCTGTTCGACCAGCGCGTTAAAATCGAACTTACCTCTGGCCGTATGCAGTTCCGCCGGAGTCATATCTGTAATGGCAACAGATTCCGTTCCTGTGTTTGTCAACACAATTTCCAAGTCGTTGGTGATTGACGAAACGGTTGTCGTGACTTCTATATCTGCAAGGTCAGTTACAGGTCCTTCCAGTGGCGCAGCAGCGCGTTTGCTGACATCGGCACCTGAATCGGTGCCAATAAATGTGGCTAACCCAGCAATCGCAGTAGACGACACTAACACCGCTGAACCGACACTAATTCCAGTCACTTTTTTAAGGGTAGATCTTTTGGCCTGATCTACCATTCGTTGACTCTGGTTTTTTTCCGACATGCTTGCTCCTACCGCATTGATGTAAATCTGCGCATTGATGTAAAGCTACATAAACACACCTAATTCATCCCGCCTTAAGCCACGCGCGGGAACCGCCCTATTGCAGTGCTTGAGTCAGACACTGTTGAGCTTTTTCATCTTCATACCCCGCATCCTGGTAAATCTTTTTAGGGCAATTTTCTATTGTCTCATTTTCCAGCATTTCAAGATCAATTCGTTCTGGCAATGGCATTAAACACTGCTCTACTGATTGCTCTGACAGTTCCAGACATCGGGTTTCGGTAAACCCCATACATTGTGTAAATGCTTTAGAACTACACAGCACGTTCGATTGATCCCGTGCAAGCTTAATCAAGAGAAAACGTGAGAGGCTCTGATCTTGTGAGTAAACATGGATTGACAATATTCCCCCGGCTACAAGAATCGCAGCCATGAAGTAAGTCTTTATATATTTAATGTGCATCAGCTGATTCTATTCAGGTAATTAGGCGATAGCTATATGAGTGGATACCACCGGTACAAAGCGATCGTTATTGAATTTCAGGTGTCACAGCCTGCCGCTTATGTACCTGCTTCCGTTTTAGTCCATTTTTGGGATCGACATATTAGTCCGGCCGCGATACAGCCAGATACCTTTAATTCCGCTCCCTCTGCCTGTAGCGCCATTCTGGAGCTATAAGTCTTGTTTGTATCAGGCGCCCAAATTTTTCCACCAGCCCACTTACCGTTACCCTGAACTTTCATTGCCCAAATCATCCTCTTACCAGCGTTTTCGTAGTCTTCTATTTTTTCGTCACCTTTGCGAAACGCTTCTATAATGGTTCCACAGAGATTTTTTTCACACTGTTTGATTTCTACATGAAGGTATGAACCTTCATCGTTGGTTTGCGTACGCCATACACCTAAAACATCGGAGTCCTTAGCCAAAGCTGAGCTAACATTGGCAAGTACAAAAAACGCAAGTACCAGTGTGCAGCCGTATTTCAACCGTGATAACTTGACGCTATGTTTTTTTAAATCTAATCGCAGATCTAATCGCATATTCAACTCCGTAGTTTTCAGTTGCAAGCGGGATACCACGCCACTTACTTTTTATCAAGAATAGACTGATTGTTGAACCAGACGTTACTGCCTTACTTATTCGTATATTACAATAAAACGCCAATACTTCTGTGTACTTACCGTCAATAGTGCACTTTATTTGCGACACGCGAACATTTCGCCGCACTGGCGCTACGGCATGCAACAGATACTACGACATACACAACAGATACTGCGACATGTACCAGGTTGGCTCGCTAAAAGCCCATCAGCTCAAAGTCAGGGAGATTATCTTATGGCTCTGCAGGAAAAACACCAATACCTCAATTATACTTTGGCGCTTTTTGTCCTTCCAGGATGACATTCAGAAGGGTTGCCTGTCGCTTGCTTGCAGCGCGGGTAACCGCGCTAGACAGAGCGCTGTCCAGAGCCTTGCTACTATCAATTTGTGCACCTGCCATACCTAGCGCGCAAGCAACTTCATCATAGCGAAGACCAGCAGGCAACTCGCAGCTATGGGCTCGACTCTCACCGTATTGATCAATTTGAATCTGGTGTTCAGCGTTCCAACACGAGTCATTACCCACAATGATTATCGCAGGCACTCCCTCACGCGCAATCGTCTCCAGTTCAGCCAGATAAAAACCCGTTGTCCCATCTCCCAGCATTACAAATATTAACGAGCCAGGGCTAGCCGCCGCTGCACCAACAGCACAAGCGAGGCTGCCTCCAATCGCCCCGGAAGGACCGTTAATCATACGCTGAGCCACTCTGACACCTGCCTGAGCCCACTGACCAAACTCTCCACCATCACAGATTAGAACCGGTTTTGCATCAGAAGCACCACCTGAGTCATCTGAAGCAAGTAAGTTGATTGCCCTTTGAACAGATTGCGCGATCTGCATAGGATGCAAGGCGCCTTTGGTTGATGAGCGGGTGAATACGGGGCGTTGTTCAAGACAATTTGTTAGTTTATTGTTCCAGGACTTGCGATTTTTCACGGCGACAGACCCCGCGGCTTTAGTACTGCTTGCATATTCACACAAACGTTCAGCGAATTCTCGAGCAGAGGCATCCGACCTGTAATCACATCGCTCACCAATATTATTTTCAACAAGTTGCTTGTTATCTTCTCCACTGATAACCGCGGCAAATCGAGCTTCACAAAAATGTTCAACGCTACCAAAACCGATAGTGAAGTCCGGTTTTTTTCCGAGTAGCAGAACACGATCGGCTTGCCGACAGAGAGATTTAATGTCACCCAGCACTGGGTCGTTCAGTCCTCTTGGACTCTCCATGCCTATCGGCCGGACGTCCAGAGACTGCTGCAGATGCTCCCTCAGTCCAGCCAAATTCGGGCGGCATAGCGAGGGTCCCAACAAAACAAGGGGGCGGGCAGCTTGCACTAGGAATTGACAAATGGCACTGACATCTTCTTGCCGAACTGTATCGTCAACAGATTCTTGTGAATTGTTTTTCGATATCTTCGACATTTTCAAATGCGATACATCAGCAACCAGGTTCAGTACATCAAAGGGCAGCGACAAATGTATCGGCCCCGACACGCCACTCTGTGCCAGCAACCAACAGTAACTCCACTGTTCACGAAAACGGGAAATATCCGTGACACGTTGCGTTAATTTAACGAAAGGCTGTACTGCCCGGCTTTGATCAAATTCCTGAAATGCTCCGCTACCGTCGCTAGCTAGTGGCGAATCACCACTCATCAGGATAACCGGTGTCTCGGATTGTTTGGCACTGTAAAGTGCTCCAAGCGCATTGGCAAAGCCGGGTGCTGCAGTGACCAAAGCGACACCGGGTTCCCCGGAAAATTGAGCGTAAGCTTCAGCCATAAATACGGCAGAAGACTCGTGACGAGTGTGTACAATACCGATGCCCGGTTCGAGGAATGCATCATAAAGTGGCATTATCTGATTGCCAGAGAGCGAAAAAACTCTGTTCACACCTGATTCTGCCAGTACCGTTGCTATCTCATCTGCGCCTTTTTTCATTATTAGAGACTAGCAGGAATCTTCATTGCAAACACAAATTAAGACGTATTGGCTATTCCATATTTAATCAGTATAAGAACAATAAATTCACGGTCTAGGCAGCCTTGTCCGGCTTGTTGTTAGTCAGGGTTACTGAATCGCCCGCAGTTAGTGCCGGGGACACTGGCAAGCACTGCAATTGCGCTATGCTGACCAATTCTTGCGGTTGTGCGTAGTAGTAGCCCTGCAGGAAGTCAAACTCGTAACTAAGTAACAATAGTTCCAGATTAGAATCCTCAACATGTTGAGCGATAAGGTCAACATCAAGCATTGGCCCGGAATCTATAATACTTCGCAAAACTATCTGGCTTAAATGATTTGAATCCAGCTTGCTGGTAATGCTGGTCGACAATTTAAGCGCAGAGAGTGGTACTCCCTGCAGTTGAGACACAGACACTCCTCCATAACCAAATTCATCGACTATGATGCCACATCCTGTGGCCGCCAATTTCTTGATAAACTCACTGACAAGATCAAAGTCCATAGCCAGTGACCTCTCCGGAATTTCGAAATAGAGTGCTTCTGTTGCAAATTCCGCCAGCTCCAAAGCATCGAGCAAAAACGATTGAAAAGCGCGATCAACCACACTAAATGCGGATAGATTCACACTGATACGAGGTTTTTTGCTTTGCTTCGATGAACTATTTCTTGACTTCGAGGCTTCAGAAAGTTGATCAAACAAACTATTGCAGACATATTGATCTATCTCAGTCAACAGATTAAATCTTTCAGCCACTGGTAAAAAGTCTCGTGGCATTGACTGTGACCCGTCATCAGCAATCATTCGTATCAATATCTCAACGAACACCTGATCATAACTATCCGAGCTGTTGTTTCGCCGCGATTCACAAGGCTGCAGTTGCTGGAAATACAGGACAAACTTCCTGTCTTTCAATGCCTTCTTGATTGAATTTATGGACTCCATTTCTGCACGCTGTTGTTGCAATTGCTCGTTGTTCGCTACATGTATCTGAATCTGGTTTCGGCCGTTACGTTTTGACCGGTAGAGACAGGCATCTGCAGCGTTAACCAAGTGCGCAGGCGTTTCAAATTCGCGGGACATCCCAACAATTCCAATGCTGACACCAATAGTATAGGTCGTACCACGCCAGTGAAAACGATAATCCTTTACGTAAAGACGAATCTTTTCAGCAATTTCCACAGCTTTATTGATAGAGCAATTCTGCAGGACTATACAAAATTCATCGCCACCTACACGTGCAACTAAATCGCTGGAACGTACGGTACTTTGAAGAAGTTTAGCGACCTGCAACAATAGTGCATCACCAGCAGCATGCCCACATGAGTCATTCACCAGTTTAAATTGATCAAGATCAAGCATACATACAGACGTAGCAGTCTGTTCGTTATCTTTTCGCTGAAATACCGAATGCAGCGTAGCTTCCAGCGCTCGTCTGTTTGACAGACCGGTTAGCTCATCATGATTAGCCTGGAATTCCAGCTCTCGCGATCGACCAGCGTTTTCAGTAATATCCTGCAGCAAGCCTCGGTAACCTGATATGCCGGTATCTGTACACTCTATGGGCTCTGCCACTATTCGGACAATATCCGGATTACAGTGTACCTCCCCCTGCGCAGGGTTCAACTGCAACTCACCTTCCCAAGCTCCTGTATTCTTGAGGCATGAAATGATTTCCTTAACAGTCTCTGCAGGCACTCCATTTTCGCGAAATACTTTGTGTACAAGCTCCCCGCAGACTTCGTCAACCTCCGCAATTGACTCCAGACCGGTCACAGTACTGTTAGCTGTTGAATCATCGTAATGGATAGTCTGTGGCAGCTTGTTATTAACGAAAGACAAGCGAAGTCTGTTATCAGTCTCCCATAACAGACTCGAATTCAATTTGGAAAAATGATTGAGTCTTTCTTTAGTTTGGACTGAATCCAGAAGTCGCTGCATGATGAATTTTCTCATCAACAACAATAAGCCAGAAAGAGTTAACAATGTCACTAGAGACAATGCGACAAGAGACTTGAAAAGGTGGAAACTCAAGGCATCATCAAGATGCGACGCGTCGACTCTCAGTAACAAGACACTGCCAGCACCGCGACCTGTTTCAACGCTTGACGAAGGCAAAAACACTCGTGTGTCGTAAAATCTGGAAATCTGGAAATAACGTTTGGAACGGGAACTACTGAACTTTCCTAACCCAAGATTGACAGTATTTCCGCCCGCCTTTACGGCAGACCTGACTCCATCCTCAGTGTTGACCGAACGATCTATTCTGTAACCCAAAAGGGCCAAAGGGAATCCGGTTTTCGCTTTCAGTCCTGCGTCCAATCGGCTACTGATTGAATTTTCTGTGGCCGAATTTCCCTGCCCGACAACTAGAACTCCGTTTACGAAACCCTGTGCGTTCGCATCCAGAACCGACAGTAAATACTCACGTTCACGATGATAGGAGAAAACAACCGCAATTACCTGCAGCGTTAATACGAGCAATGCCGTATAGGCAATCAATCTTCGTGTTGCTGTTGTTTGCCAAACGCTGGCCAGGCAGGAAGCACTGTCATGCAACCAAAAATCAACCGCTCCAGCGAGATTTCCGGGTTTTTCTTCTTTGCCCTGGGTGTCCATAGCCAATCATCAGCATCATTCTTTTAACACTGGAAATATCGGCTTGGCAGTATAAAACTAGCGAGACACGTATAAACCCAAGTAATAAATACCCAGTTTTTTACATAGTTGCTGATGGAATGCAGAGATAACCGGCTAAAGCCATGGAAGACGAGGCAATATGAGCCTGGAAGCACAACCCACTATCCTGAACCGACTATATTGAATAGGTCCGTATCTTTGCGTTCAACTCACAATGTAGGTTGCATTGCCAGTTGCGATAAGGCTATCCGAATTGTTATGCAAGGTCATTGAAGTCGCCGCAATTCTTCTACCTAGTCGCACAACCTTGGCTTCAGCGTAAAACAACTCGCCCACTCCTTGTCGCAAAAAGTCTACTCGAAGATCAACTGTACCAAGGTAGCGAAACCTGGACAGAATCTGCATAGCATTTTCGTGCTGATGAAAATCTGCTATCGACTGCATGACTGCGAGCCCACCGGTTGCATCCAGAACCGATGTAATCACACCACCGTGCAACCGTCCAAACAAATAGTGACCGACTAACTCCGGGCGCATTTGGAACTCAATGACTACCTCATCTGAAGTAAGGTTTCTGATACGCATCCCCAAGTGTGCGTTAAATGTTATTTTCTCTTCAAATAATTCCGTTATTGAATCATGAACCTTCTTTTGTTCTTCTGTATTTCTGGGTAGCCTTTCAGAAAGCTCGGCTGCAGGCACTGCCTGCTTTGATGCCTCCCCTGCAGGCAGAGGATCATTACTATCGGCTTTATTATTGTCAGGTGGCTGATTCATGCTTGTTTATCGTCTATACGAGGCCCAACACCACTTTACTGGCTTCACCCGATTCAAGCACATCAAAACCTTGCTGAAAGTCTTCGAAGTCAAATTGGTGTGTAATCACGGGATAGATATCCAGCCCGCTCTCCAACATGGCGATACCTTTATGCCAGGTGTCGAACATCTCCCGTCCGTAAACACCTTTGAGCCGGATTCCTTTAAAGATAATTTTGTTCAGAGCAAGTGCGGCCTGCTCCTTGGCGAAAATTCCCAGTAATCCGATTCGCGCACCGTTATTGGCCGTGTCAATCATGTTGGCAAGCGCTGCTGTTGCCCCTGACATCTCAAGCCCTACATCAAAACCTTCTTTCATGCCCAGCCTTTCCATCTCCGCTTTAAGCGATTCCAGGTCCGCAGCAATACCACTAGAGGCGCCCAGTTTTTCAGCCAGCTTCAGGCGTGAAGCATTCAAATCGGTTACGACTACGTGACGTGCACCGACGTGTCGGCAAATCGCTGCAGCCATCAAACCAATCGGGCCTGCTCCTGTTATCAAAACATCCTCACCGGCGAGATCAAACCCAAGCGCTGTATGCACAGCATTGCCAAAGGGATCAAGAATCGATGCTAATTCATCCGGAATGGAATCTGGAATGAGATAGACATTGTGCTCAGGAATTACCAGAAAATCCGCAAAGGCACCAGCCCGATTAACTCCCACACCCAAGGTGTTACGGCATAAGTGTTCACGCCCGGCACGACAATTACGACACTGTTTGCATACTATGTGTCCCTCTCCCGAGACTCTTTGCCCGGGCTCGAAACCGGTAACGCCTCGACCGCAGGCTTCTATTATGCCCACAAATTCATGGCCTATAAGCAATGGAACCGGGACGGTTGCCGCCGCCCAGTCATCCCATTGGTAAATATGCATGTCTGTACCGCAAATTGATACTTGCCTGACTCTGATCAGGACCTCACCCGGGCCAGGTTCGGGCTTATCGACCTGCTGCATCTCCAGACCTTTTCCTGGTGCTGTTTTTACCAGTGCTCGCATGCGATCTGTCATGAAATTATTCCGAATTTTTTGCCGGCCTTGATAAATGCCTCTATTGCAGTATCAAGCTGATCCGCTGTATGTGCGGCAGACATCTGGGTTCTGATCCTGGCCTTGCCGTCCGGCACAACCGGGTAGGAAAACGCAATGACATAGACTCCCATGCATAGTAGCTCATCCGCCAGACGAGCAGCCAAGGCAGCATCACCAATCATCACGGGAATGATCGCGTGCTCCCCCGGTACAAGTTGGAATCCAGCTTCCGTCAATGCGCTGCGGAAACGCTCTGCATTGGTGTTGATGCGTTCACGTGCCAACACCCCGGATTGTGAAGCGGCTATCTGTAAGGCTTGAAGAGAAGCACTACAGATTGCGGGTGCCACCGCATTGGAAAACAGGTAGGAACGGGCACGCTGTTTCAACAGGTCAACAATAGGCGCGGGCCCGGCAATGAAACCTCCGGAGGCACCACCTAGTGCTTTACCGAAAGTCCCTGAAATCAATTGCACCCTGCCCTCAACATTGTGATGCTCAGCGGTTCCAGAACCACGTCCTCCCATGAAACCCGTTGCATGACAATCATCGACCATGACCATCGCATCATAGCGCTCCGCTAAAGCCACTATTGCCGGCAAGTCTGCAACAATACCATCCATGGAGAAAACCCCATCGGTCACTACAAGCCGATGGCGTGCCGACTGCGCATTTTTAAGGTTTTCCTCAAGCGACGCCATGTCATTATTTCGATAACGGAATCGTTTTGCTTTACAAAGCCTGATCCCGTCAATGATTGAAGCGTGATTCAGCTCATCCGAAATTACCGCATCTTCCGGCCCCAGCAGTACTTCAAAGATACCACCATTGGCATCGAAGCAGGATGGAAAGACAATGGCATCATCAGTTTTGAGGTAGCTCGCAAGCTCCTGCTCAAGTGTCTTGTGAAGATCCTGCGTCCCACAGATAAACCGTACTGATGCCATGCCGAAACCGTGGCTATCCAATGCACGCTTGGCCGCGTCTATCAGGCGTTGATCATTTGCCAAACCCAGATAATTGTTTGCACAGAGATTGATGGCAGTGATTTTTTTCGTGGCATTTCCAGCGCCTTCCTGTGTCTGGATGGTGGCACTTTGCGAGCCCAGAATAAGGCGCTCCCTCTTGTAAGTACCAGCACCTTGGATAGATGCCAGCTCACTGTTGGCAAAATCGATCAATCTATTGGACATACTCTATAACTCCCGCTTTCACGGCTATGTTGCACGAAGCAAATTCAAGCAAGGCCATTCCACACCAGTGGCTGTGTATGCATGAGGTTCGGAGGCGGACAAATGCCGCATCCGCTCCATCGCACGAAGAGCCTGTCTACTTTAAGTACCTAACTGCTATATTAGGATAGTAGCGTTGCCAGCGAGCGTTCCTTTACCCAAATAAAACACCCTGAGAAACCAATTGCGTCGCTTCAGCCCGAAACAGGAACGTTCATGCTACACAAAGGGAAAGCCATCACAGACAGGACAGCGATATGACTGACCAGCAACTGCTCGAAAACCATGAGAACCCCGATTCCATTGACACGGGCAATCTCAGCAGCCCGGATTTCGAGATGGAATCGGTGCTTGCCTAAACAAAATTTCATCAACTTCAGTTAAACTAGCAGTAAAATTCCAGCTAACATCGGACGCAGAACCTTCCATGACAAGTGCACAACAATACAGAGCCGCCTATTTCGTCCACGACAGAAAATTTGAGTTAGCAGAATGCACGCTATCTGCACCCGCCGCAGACGATGTCACGGTAGATATAGCCTATTGTGGTATTTGCGGAACTGATCTTCATATTTTTCATGGTGCTATGCCACACCGTCTGGGTGATCGACGGGTTCTCGGTCATGAAGTGTCCGGCATCGTATCCGCGACAGGCGATCAAGTGAATTCGGTGCGGGTTGGCGACCCTGTTGCAATTCGGCCGCTAGCGCCATGCAATAATTGCCCGGCGTGCAAATCCGGGCATTCTCACATTTGCCACAACCTGGCTTTTCTCGGTATCGATACCGATGGCGGCTTCGCTGAAAAGTGGACAGTACCGGCAAACACGATACACAAACTGCCTGCTTCACTGTCGCTACGCGAGGCAGCTTTAGTCGAGCCGCTGGCTGTGGCCTGTCACAATGTGGAACGCGGCCAAGTTAAGCCCGGAGAGGACGTACTGGTTATCGGTGGGGGACCAATCGGTTTATTAGTCGCGATGGCAGCAAGAGCTGCGGGTGGAAAAGTCACTGTTTCCGAAATAAACCCAGGGCGCCTTGCTGTCATCCAGTCGATCGGCTTTGACACTATTGACCCTGCTAATCAGGATGTTGCTGGCACGATAAACGACATAACCGGAAGCAAAGGTGCTGATGTTGTTTTTGAAGTTTCAGGTTCGCAGGCAGGCGTAGACTGCATGACGGAAGTAGCAGCGGTTCGGGGCAGAATTGTGATGGTGGCTATTCACCCGGAGCCACCGAAAATAGATCTGTTTCGTTTTTTCTGGCGTGAACTGGAATTGTTCGGCGCTCGTGTTTATGAGCCACAAAATTATGATCAAGCGATATCACTTCTGGAATCAGGAGATATCGCTACTGACACCATGATTACTGATGAAGCACCCTTGAGCGATATACAAAAAGCCTTCGACGCACTCGAAGGCAGCACTACAGCAATGAAGAGCCTGATAACCATTAACCCGGGCTGATACGTTATTTGTATTTGGATTCCCATCGTAGCTGACAGGACCATCGTTGCTGACAGAAATACAGCCAGATATGTGGCCTTTAAACTCTTTTTTATCCAATAGTGAGAATTTTCATCCATGCCTGTACTCGATCAATTTAATCTGCAAGGAAAGTGCGCGCTCGTTACTGGCTGCAAACGTGGAATAGGTAAAGCAATCGCTGAGGCCCTGGCGGAAGCCGGAGCTGACATCATCGGCGTATCAGCTTCACTGGAACACAATGGCTCGGAGGTGGCAAAAGCTGTCGAAGCGCAGGGGCGTAAATTCAGCGCTTACCAGTGCGATTTCAGTGACCGTAATGCCGTGAAAGCGTTCATTGCACAACTCGCCAGCGATGGCCAAGTGATCGATATTCTTTTCAACAATGCTGGCACGATCAAACGTGCGCCAGCTGCTGAACACCCGGACGAATATTGGGACGAGGTGCTGGAAGTTAATTTGTCTGCACAGTTTTTGTTAAGCCGTGAGCTTGGCAAGCAGATGCTTACGCGTCAGTACGGAAAAATCGTATTTACCGCCTCTCTACTCACGTTTCAGGGCGGCATTACAGTCCCCGGCTACAGTGCATCCAAAGGTGCCATAGGCCAGCTAACCATGGCTCTGGCTAACGAATGGGCTGGCAGTGGCGTCAATGTTAATGCCATTGCACCCGGTTACATCGCGACTGACAACACCCAGGCACTGCAAAACGACAAAGATCGCTACAACGCCATACTGCAGCGCATCCCCGCGGGTCGCTGGGGTAAACCAGAGGATTTCAAGGGTGCTGCGGTATTCCTGGCCTCATCTGCGTCAGACTACATGCACGGTTCCATTCTGACCCTGGACGGTGGATGGATGGGGCGTTAATCCAATGGACGTACTAGCCTTGGGTGAGGCACTTATAGAGTTTGTTCGTATCGATGACACGACCGACCACACCATCAACCACACAATCGAAAGTACGCAAGCCGCCAATGATACGCCAGGTTATAACAACACAAGGGCAAGGCCACTTTACCGGCAGGGGTTTGGTGGCGATACCTCGAACGCAATCATCAGCGCCGCCAGACAAGGCGCGTCAACCGCATACATTACTGCTGTAGGGGATGACCCACTGGGCAAGGAATTGATGCAACTATGGGCGCATGAAAACGTAAATACAGACAACGTGCGGCAACATGCTACCGACCCTACCGGTGTGTACTTTGTTCAACCACATGCCAGCGGCAGAAACTTTTCCTATGCCAGACGCGGTTCCGCTGCTAGCCACTACAAGAAAGACTATTTACCACTGGATGCCATTGCCAATGCAAAAATCCTGCACGTGTCAGCACTAACCATGGCCATCAGCGAATCAATGCGGGACGCCGTAATACTTGCCTGCCAACACGCCAGTAAAAACGACACACTAGTGTCATTCGACACCAACCTCAGGCTCAACTTGTGGGATCTGGAAACTGCCAGAAACACCATTGAAAAATTGTTGCCGCTGGTAGACATTGTATTCCCAAGCGATGACGAAGCTGCTCAACTGTGCGGGACCGCGGGCGTTGAAGCCGCCATTGAGTATTTCAAGCAATTTGGTCCGGATATTATTGCCCTGACTTGTGGTAGTGATGGTGCCCGAATTTTCCACAATGATAAATTAAGCAGTATTGCGCCAAGACCATGCGAACCCGTCGACTCGACAGGAGCCGGAGACAGCTTTGCCGGATCTTTCCTGGCACATTACCTGGAAACTGCCGATGTGCAGTTCGCAGCAAATTGTGCCGCTGTAACCGCAGCGTTTACCATCGGCGGCTATGGTGCTATTGACCCCATACCAACACGTAACGCTGTTCTGGCAAAGATTTAATAAACAGGGTTGTTGTTGAAAACCGGAATCTACAATCATGGATCTTGATCTTAAATACCCCGCGATATCCGACCTTCGAAATAAAGCCAGGAGACGGTTACCCAAATTTGCTTTTGAGTATCTTGATAGCGCAACCGGCACTGAACTCGGCTATCAGCGTAATCGCGATGCCTGGGATTCCATAACCTTTATGCCGCAAATTCTGCAAGGCGAGCACAGCTTTGATCTTGGATGCAGTTTTATGGGGCAGAAATTTGACCTGCCATTCGGTATTGCGCCTGTCGGGATGTCAGGCATGATCTGGCCGGGTGCGGAAAAGATACTTGCAACTACCGCAGCACGACACAAAATTCCCTATTCACTATCAACGGTTGCGGCAGCTGATCCGGAAGAAGTGGGGCCACACACTGGTGGCATGGGTTGGTTTCAACTCTACCCTCCGGCCGATCCGAAAATCCGGCGCGATATGATCAAACGCGCCAAAGAAGCGGGGTTTAGTACGTTAGTGGTCACGGTCGACGTACCGGGAGAAAGCCGAAGGGAAAGGCAACGGCGGGCCTTGATTTCCATGCCACCAAAAATGACGCCATCCATCATTTGTTCAATGGTGATGAACCCCCACTGGAGCCTGGCCATGGCTCGCGCCGGAGCACCGAGAATGAAATTTCCTGAAAGCTACGTTGATGCCTCCGGCTCGGATGCATTCGTACATGCCGGAAGACTGATTCGCGGCTGGCCGGACTGGGACTACCTTGCTGAACTACGCTCGGAATGGCAAGGCAATATGCTGGTTAAGGGAGTGATGGTTCCGCAAGATGCCAAACGCCTGGTTACTATGGGTATTGATGGAGTCTGGGTGTCTAATCACTCTGCCCGTCAATTCGAAGCAGCACCATCAACTATTGAACAGCTACCACTGATACGCGACGCGGTGGGAGGCGAATACCCTCTGATTGTAGATTCCGGAATATCTGGAGGGCTTGATATCATGCGCGCTCTTGCACTGGGTGCTGACTTTGTATTTCTTGGCCGTGCCTTTCATTATGCTGTAGCGGCACTGGGAGACAAAGGTGGCGATCATCTTGTTCATATTCTGAAATCCGATCTCTGCGCTAACATGTCTCAGATAGGCTCCAAGACACTGAGCGATCTCCCTTCAAAGATACATCACCGAGGGGTTTGTGAAACATCTATATGATTGCGTATCAGATCGGAGAGTATCAGTAATCCCTCTTTCGCTTCGCGAATCGTCGGGTTTGTAAAATTCAATCGCAGCATCTGCCACGGTTGGTGCATTGCGTTCTGTTTCGGCTGAAATTCCGCTTCTTTGCTGTCGCAATGATTGGGCATTGGGGGGTAGAAATATTCACCTGGCATGAATGCAACTCCCTGGTCCAGTGCTTCGCTAAGTAAATCCGCCACAGGGACATCAAGCGCATATTTCATTTTGAGCCAAAAGAACATACCGCCTTCAGGACTTTGCCAATCAGCAATATCCGTCCAGCTATTTTTCAACTCTGTATCAAATTGATCGCGTTTTTTCTTGTAGTGCGCACGCAACTCTTCTATACGTTGCTGATAATTCCCCTGTTGCAGCACACTGATGACGCAATGCTGTGCAAGCCGGCTACTATGTAAATCGGCAGCCTGCTTAAGTCGTATCATGTAAGGCAGCAGTTCTTCACAAACGGCCATAAAGCCGATACGCAATCCCGGCGCAATTGTTTTTGAAAATGAGGAAAGATAGATCCAACCTGCCTTTTTCAAATGGGAGCAAACGGGACGTCGTTCGCAATCATCATAAAACAACTCTCTGTAGGCGTCATCTTCGATAAGAATGGTATTGTTGGTATCACAAGCCGAAGCTAGCGCTTTCCGCTGGTCCAATGTCATATTACAGGACGCAGGATTACTGAACGTCGGGTTTACGTAGGCAACTGTAGACCCATTCAATTCATAGGCATTATCCGCATGGCTTGTAAGTTCCTGATAACTGGCACCGAACAGAGTGAAAGACTGTAATGCAGCAAGGTAGGTCGGATAGTTAACAGCTACTTTTGTGCCTTTATCTACAAGCAACTTTGCGGACAAATCAATCCCCTGCTGTGAACCACTGAGTATTATGATCTGCTCAGGTTGTACCGAAACACCACACTCGGAGATGTACGCCGCTACCCAATTTCGTAAGACATACTCCCCATTACTTGCACCGTACTGACATAGTTCGTGTGCTGTATCCGGCAAGGAACCGGGTTTTTGACTACTTTCTCTACTAAATAAATACGAAATATCAGGAAAGCAGTCCGGATCTGGCAATCCGCCAGCGAACGAAATTACGCCCGGTTTATCGATAGATTTAAAAATATCTCGTAGCGGCGACGACTCGCAGCGGGATAGCCGCTCAGAAAGCACCCATGCCGGTGGAACGTTTGCAGCTCCTTCGAGAATGCTGCTTATCTCGCTCTCTAACCCAACAGAACCAGCCATAATTCCACTCACAACCGTCTTTGCGTAATTGACAATAAAATATAGGTCAATATATATGTCCTTTATTTAGGCTACACCCATTGAATCAATAAAGTCAACAAATATGTCAACCATATTGACTCTTTAATCTTGAGACTTGATAATGACATTGTTTCAGCATGCTCCCCACCACAATTCTTGCAGTAGTAAAAAAAAACAGATTTGAGGACAGTAACCAGGGCCACCCCACGATGAAAAATCAGTCAGATAGCAATGAATTAATGGAAGCAATAGAGCTGATGTACTTCGCTTACCGAACATTTACCGAAGGTCCGGACAGGTTACTGGAGAAACGCGGGCTTAATCGCTCCCACCATCGAATACTCTATTTTGTAGCCCGGCACAGTGAATTATCAGTTGGCAAGCTGCTCGACATTCTGCAGGTCAGCAAGCAATCGCTAAACCAGCCTTTGCAGCAACTGATTTCCATGGGATTGGTGTTACAGAAAAAGTCTCTGACCGATAGACGCGTCAAGCTAATGCGCCTCAGTGCTAAGGGGCAACGGCTTGAACAATTGCTGACACTATCTCAGCTGGACCTGTTTGATCAGATATCGGCGAATCTGAAACAAGATGAATTTCAGGGCTGGCTGGCGACTATGAGAGAGCTGGCACACGGCACGGCCTGATATATTTATTAAAAAGCCGCACTGTTGTAAGAGACTGGTCGGTTCAAGGGCCAGTCGCACTCAACCTCGATCAGAAAAGATACGCTGCTTAATTCTTTACGCGACAATTATCTTGAAATACACCGAAAGCGAGAGCTATGCCTTGCCCCACTGTCTAAAATCAAAGCAACATTCTACGGTATTTTTAATACCATCAAGCAAACTTACCATCAAGCAAACTGTCTGCGACTTTTGGAAACTCATACTGCCCAAGCTTTGCGGAATTAGTATGCTTCGGATTTAACTTAACTGAACAGCTCAAACATTTTCGCAGCCGTTCCATCAAAATCATAGTCCGGAGACCATTGCCAGTCTGCACGGGCATGAGAATCATCAACCACATCCGGCAAGCCACCCAACATGTGTTCAGCCGCTGCAACTGGCTCATACCTGGCATTGAAATCAGGGAAGCGTTTTTTTATGGCTTCTTCAACCATGTCTCCACGCATAACGTAGGAGTGCAAGGAATAAGCATGGCGATTCAGTTTATTTTTATCAGCCCAGTTGTAGTTGACAATGGAAGAAATCACGTCATCAATAAACAGCGTTGAGGTACCTATATGACCACTCACTGGAAAGACGTAGGAGGTTTCGCCATTACACGCTGCTTTGAAAGCATGAGATGGGTAGGCAGTCAATGCTCCGGGCGGGGCGAACGGAGATAGTACCAGTGGAAAGCGTAAGCACCTGAAGTCCAACCCGTGCTTTAACTTGAAATAGACTCCTAAGCGCTCCACAGCAACCTTCGTAGCTCCGTAAAAAAGATCAGGCCACTGAGGTTCATCTTCGGGTAAGGGGTCGGCAACACCTGCGCCATAGGTAGCAAGAGTACTGGCAAAGAAAAACTGGCCGACATCATTAGCCAGAGCCAGCCGCATTAAATCGAAAGAAGCAGTAGCATTGACCTGCCATGCCATCTCGATGTCCGCTTCCGAAGTGCCGGACAGTAACGATGCAAGGTGAAAGATAGCGTCGGGCTTGTGTTCCTTTATCAGCTTTTCCAAAAGCGCTGAATCCCGCACATCTCCTGACACTATAACTTCATCAGCATCCTTGTCTTGCGGTTCTGCTTCAGGAATGTCAAATTGAACAACTTGCACACCCCTGCTTCTGAGCTGACGCGATAGTAACCTTCCAAGATTTCCACTACCGCCAGTCACCAATGCTGTTTTCAATGATGATACTCCTTGTTATTTTGCGTTGAAGTTGTATACGGAACGAGCGCTTCAGATCGAAACCTTGTCAGCACCTTTAAGGTGAAGAATCTCGCGTGCATCATCAGGCGTGGCGATTTGCAGACCAAAGCCTTCGATGATCCCCTTTACCTTATTAACCTGCTCAGCATTGGTTTTCGCCAACTCACCCGGCCCAATCCAGAGATTATCCTCAAGCCCCACCCGTACATTACCGCCCATTGCAGCTGACAGTGATGCTACTGTCATCTGATTGCGTCCGGCCCCCAACACTGACCAGACATAATCATCGCCGAACAGACGATCAGCGGTGCGTTTCATATGCGCAACATCTTCAGCATGTGCGCCTATACCACCGAGAATACCGAACACCGACTGGATAAAAAATGGAGGTTTAACAACTTCCCGATCAGCAAAATGTTTCAGTGTGTACAAGTGCCCTATGTCATAGCACTCCACTTCGAAACGGGTACCGTTTTCAGCACAAGTGGTCAGTATGTGCTCAATATCAGCAAAGGTATTTTTGAAGATTCGCTCATCAGAACCCGCCAGATAGGGCTTTTCCCAATTGTGTTTGAATTCCTTGAAGCGTTTCAACATGGGGTACAAGCCGAAATTCATGGAGCCCATATTGAGGGATGCGACTTCAGGTTTGAAAGTAACGGCAGGTGCTGCACGTTCTTCAATCGTCATGGTCGCCGCACCACCCGTGGTGATATTTATTATCGCATCACAGCCTTCACGAATTGTTTTCAGAATTGGGGCAAAGGTCTCGATCGACTGATCAGGCTCCCCGGTCACGGGGTCCCGCGCGTGCAGGTGCACGATGGCAGCACCTGCATGAGCTGCACCTATAGCGGCTTCAGCTATTTCATCAGCAGTCACCGGCAAGTGAGGTGACATACTCGGTGTGTGAATCGAGCCGGTGACGGCACAGGTTATGATCACATTGTTGGCCATAAACTCTTGTTCCCTTAAGTCCTGTGGTAACCCAACGAATGTTAGCACGACCAGCGCGTTTATCTGATACCCAAAGCTGCCCGACTGAAGGTCGGGCGCATGCCTACCCTTTACCTCTCCAGGGAATGGTCTTGTCAATGACCCAGCGCATCATCAGGTCAAACACCAGCCCAAGAATACCCATAATTAGGATGGTTACCCAGATCAGCTCATAATCAGACACGGTTCTGGCAATATTCTCGATAAAACCAACACCAGTGGTTCCAGCCAACATTTCAGCCGCAACCAATGTGCCCCAGCAAACACCGATGGCGATACGAATACCTGTGAGGATTTCCGGTAGCGCATTCGGAAAAATAACATTCCACATGATCTGGCGGTCCGTCGAACCCAGGGAATGAGCCGCTCGTATTTTTGACAGCTGGGTACCTGAAGCCCCCGTTCGCGCAGATATCACCATAATGGCGAAGGCGACCATAAACAGAAGGAAGATCTTACCGTCGTCCTTGATACCGAATATCGTCAGTATCAACGGTGCCCAGGCAAGCGGCGGCACCGGGCGATAAAGCTCTATCAGTGGATCGAAGAATGACTTAAAGAACTTCGATACACCCATGAACAAGCCCAGCGGAACACCCAGTAAAATACCTAGCGCAAGCGCCACCAGCACACGGAACAGCGAGTCCCATATATGCCCGTCGAGCATCGGGATAGAACCCAGATTGACCTCGCCTTCAGCAAAAGCCAGCAATTTGTCTTTGAAATTCGGATCGATGCTGCCATCAGAACCATGGCGGGCGTATTCACCCGGCCAGGCATCGGCAATCCAGTCCGGGAACAGAAACCCGGTAACATCAGCCACCGGTAACCACTTCCACCACAACAAAGGGAAACCACGGTAGCCGCCACCGTCTTCAAGATTCGGGTTGGCCAATTTACCGAAGGTAGCAACAACATCAGTCGGCTTGGGCAGCCAACGTGCTGAACCCTGCTCAGTGCATTGCGTTTTTGACTTCACAACACCTTTGCCGGGGAAGAAAACCGCATCGATAAGCGTGAGATTGCCTTTGGCATCATTCTTCGCATCATGCAGATCTGTGATTGCTGCATTGATGGTATCCAGTGACTTGGAAGGGAAAATCAAACCATCATCGAGGCGTTTGAATATTCGATCTACCGCCTTAACGTAAGCATTTCGGGCTTCGGTAGTTTTTTCATCAAAGCTGCCACTTTCATTAGCTTCTTTTAAAGCAGCAAGCCGTTCTTTGGTGTCAGCAATCAACGCGTCATTGGCGGGAATATGGTTCCTGACTTTTACAAAAGCGGCCGTGATGGCTTCAGACTTACTAGCCACCTGGTCAAACAGGACGCCTCTGGAGGTCGTAGGCAGAATAGGTATCTCAGTAGAAGATACACCCCACTTGGGCTGCGCCAAGGCCTCCGCAGTCGGCTCCAGACCTTCACTTCCCTTTCGTAAATCGGCACTCAGTGTTTCAATTTCACCAGATAGTTTTTCAAATTGGACTTGAGCTTCCTGATTCAGATTTGCCGGGTCAGACGAATTGACGATTAGTTGCCGCGAGTTCTCAATCAGTGCCAGCAGTTCAGTCTGCTCTTGTTCAGTAAAAGCCTCAACCGGCAGAGAACTTTCAAGTGTCTCCAGCTGAGTGGTGTTACGAGACACCAGCAAGGTAGACTTGTAGTAACGGGATTCTATCGGCAGCCTTGCAGTGATGGGTGAAAGAGTCTCGTCCAGCTTGGCAATCTGGCACATCTCGTTGGCAGTTTGCGGAAAGTAAGCACGCCCTACACCCCAGGAGAAGTAGAACCAGGTCAACAGAATCGTACAGACACCTAACAGTGCCCAATACCAGCCACCACGGGTACGTTGCGGGTCACCAAATACTTCGTCCTTGGCTCGCAGCCTCGACTGGCGCTTGCCAATTACAAGTGATACGACAAATGCCGCCAGAATCAGAAGAATCAGTACTGCGGCTATGGATGCACGATTGTCAGATAACGATTCAAGCACGGCCCATAATCTCCTCTTCCATGTTCCAGATCATCGTCAGTATTTCCTCACGTACCTGGGAGAAGTGGGCATCCTGTTTGATGTCACGCAGTGATTCAGATAGTCCACGTTCAGCAAAAGGAAGATTGTATTCTTTATGAATCCGACCCGGCCGTGGCGCCATGACAAAGAGGCGTTCGCCGAGTAACAGCGCTTCCTCGACCGAGTGGGTAATGATCATGATGGTCTTGCCAGTTTCTTTCCATAATTCAAGCACCAGCGATTGCATTTTTTCCCGGGTCAGTGCATCAAGCGCACCCAGTGGCTCATCCATCAGGATGACATCAGGGTCATTGATCAGGCAACGCGCCAACGCCACGCGTTGTTGCATACCACCGGAGAGCTGGTAGGTGGGCGTATCGCCAAACCCCTGCAAGCCAACGATATCCAGCCATTTTTCCACCAGTACACGGCTTTCTGCAGGGTCCGTTTTTTTCATGCGCAGGCCGTAGTCAACATTCTTTGATACAGGCAACCATTCAAACAGCGCCCCCTGTTGGAACACCATGCCTCTTTCAACACCTGGCCCTTCTATCTGCTTTCCACCAAGGCTGGCTTCCCCACTGGTTGGATTAAGGAATCCGGCGAGGAGATTGAGAAGTGTTGTCTTGCCACAACCCGATGGCCCGAGGACTGAAAGCAGCTCCCCTTTACTCAGGTTGAAGTTAATGTCCTTCAATGCCTCAACGGCATCACCCGTTTGAGGGTTGGTGAAGGTCATATTCAGATTCTTGCAAACAAGATCTGCCATTGTGTTAATACCAGACAGTTTTAGCAGGGAAAAAATCGAGGCCGCGCATGGCGGCCTCGATTACATACACAATGAGTATAGCTAACCACGGGGAAGACCAGTATTACCGGCCAATATCCCGAACCGCCAACTTACTCGAGGAAAGAACCGTCGATAGTCTTTGCCAGTGCTTCTTTATCAGACTCATCAGAGAAGACAAGACCCAAAGATGCAGCACCTTCAGCGGCCAGACCACCTTCACCAAAGAACTGCTCCATTTGCTCTTTGTTTGACGGCAAAATGAACGCGTCTACCTGAGACTTGGTAGTTTCCAGATCCATACCAGCAGCTGTCGCAATTATTTCATATTGCTCGTCAGTACCTTTGAATGCGCTGTTGTACTCGTCAGTGGCTTCAAGGAATGATTTGACCAGCTCAGGATTCTCTGTCGCAAATTTTTCAGTGACAGAAACTACATCAAAAGAACCGATGCCTGCATCAACCTTAGCCTGCGTTGACATAATCGGCGTACCCACTTCACCAGCGGCTTTTGCAGAAGCACCACCAAAGATACATGCCATATCGACCGCACCGTCAGCCAGAGATTTCGCACCATCAGGTGGAGCCTGATCAACGATATTCATGGTAGAGATATCGACATCATAGTGAGCCATGTATTTACGGAATGCGAAGTCAGCCATGGTGTTCAATGGCACAGCTACTGTCTTGCCTTCCAACTCTGAGGCATTTGAGCTGTCGATGCCCAGACCATTGCGCACAAAGCAATCATTAGCTTCATAAACAACCGCGATACCAA
This sequence comes from uncultured Granulosicoccaceae bacterium, assembly GCA_938005265.1. GTDB lineage: Bacteria > Pseudomonadota > Gammaproteobacteria > Granulosicoccales > Granulosicoccaceae > CALFCE01. The sequence continues at coordinate 6,108 of CALLOA010000044.1, read as the reverse complement.
CCATTTTCAGCGGTGCGCCTTGTTGTATAGCGGTGACGAAAGGTGCGAGACCCTGTGAGTAGGAAATATCGATATCACCTGCCAGCATGGCTTCAGTCATTGCGGTACCGGTCGTGAAGTCAACCCAGTTGACATCAACGCCCATCGCATCAGCGTATGAACCGTCAGTCTTGGCGATCATGTTGGGAGTTGCCCACTCAAGAAAGAAAGCAACGTTTACTTCGTCAGCTGCCTGTACAGATGTAACAGCACCGGCGGTGATTGCAGCCGCCACCAATGCTTTTTTGAACGTGTTGATCATAAATTTAGTCTCCGAGTGTGTTCGCACCAGCTCCTGGCTAGTGCGATTCTTCGATTGTAACAACAAATCTTGGGTTCGCAATCGCAAGTCTTACACGATTTGCAGGGCGGACATCGCAGCTTGTCGCATTTTGCTGATTTTGTGACGTACATGGTAGATGACACCAGCGCATGAAATGTCGGATGGTTCAGCCTCTGGATTCACGATTGTCGAGGTGTTCACGCCAACGTAGCACGGCTTTAGCACCAATTCGGTGAAAACGATGGAAAGGAAAAGCTTTGATAGAAGTTACGGGCAGTGCTATGGAATCCCTGCTCTTGCCCAGCGCCAGTTCGGCCAGCAATCGCCCAAGGACCGTGGACATTGCCACTCCTCGGCCGTTACACCCAAGGCCGGTCCACAAACCCGGTGCCGGCTGGTGAATATGCGGCAGATGGTCCTGTGTCACCGCAATTCTGCCACCCCATATGTAGTCAATGCCGATACCGTTGAGCATTGGGTATACACGCGATATGCCTTGCTGGATCCGATGCATATCTGATACACCGGGCTGCTCACCGGAAAAACCGGCAGAGCCGAAAACCAACCTTTTATCAGCCGTCTTCTTGAAGTAGTAAATTACCCGGCGAGTATCCGCAAAGGTGTGTCTGCCGGGCAAAATTCGCGCATCCTGTTCAGCGGTCAGGGTTTCCGTGGCGGCCTGAATACTCACGATAGGTACAATACTTTGCTGAAGGCCATCGCACAGACCATCGGTATAACCATTAGTTGCGAGAATTACCTGCTCAGCCAGCACTTCGCCACTCCTGGCAGCTAGCTTCCAGCCACCATCGTGCATGACTAAAGTGGAAATTGATGTTTGCGTAAAAATCTGTGCGCCGGCATTGATCGCAGCAACAGCCAGGCCCCGAGCATAGGCCAGCGGCTGCACTGACCCTCCTTTGGATGAAACCCAACCTCGTGAATAACCTGTAGTTCCACTAAGGGCTTGCAACTCGTCGCGCTCAATTAGTCGTAAATCCGCACCTGAAGCTGACCAGCCCTGAAACATCGATTCAAAATCCTTGTTGGCACTCGAGCCATGAATGGCCCTTATCCATCCATTTTGTTCTGCATCGCAATCGATGTTGTATCGCTCTACAACATCGAACAACTCATCAGCGGATCCGATAACGCAGTCGGTAAATCTCTTCGCGTAAGACGAATCGTGCAAACCTTGCCAGCGCTGCGCAACAGTTTTCGGCGGTTCATGCCCGATTGGATTAACTTGCCCTCCGTTACGACCTGACGCTCCCCAACCGATGTCCCCGGCTTCCAGCACACAGACTTTCTTACCTGCTTCGGCAAGACAAATAGCTGCGCGCAAGCCATTAAAGCCAGCACCCACAATGGCAACATCAACCGCGATGTTTTCAGCAAGCGGAACAGTAACAGGAGCTTGCGGGGCAGTAGCTGCCCAAAGAGAGTCAGGGAGTTGTTTTGTCATCGACGCCATTGTAGGCCAAAACGCGGAAATGAAAGTGCCCAAAAGGTCATGCCCGCAGCCTGCCATCCGCTGTTACGGGAACTGTTTCAGCTGCAGTTTCAGGCAAAAGACTTTACTCGCCAGATGCTTTTTTGCTGGTAGATTTCTTGGTCACTTTCTTTTTGGCCTTGGCCTTTTTCTTTGCGACCTTCTTTTTGGGTGGGCGTGGCGGAAATTCAAAACCAAGTTTTCCGGTTTTCGCGTCGAGAAGCAAAAAGGCCGAGAACGGTCGCTTGGTCTTACGTGATATAAATCCTTCTATCACTTCCGTCTTGCCTTCAGAGAACAATTTTCTAGCCTGTTCTGGCGCTATATCGTTCTGCAAAATTGATTTTGCAATTCTGGTACCGCCTTTTTGTTTGTCTGCAGCCATCTCGGGGCACAGGTAAGCAGTTTCAGTTTCATAGACTTTCAGTGGTTCGGCACCCTCCCTTTCCACTGTACACAGTAACTGATCATCCGAAAGGTTTTTGACCTCCTCTTCACGCTGGTCATCTAGCTCTGATGTAAATTCAACTTTCCATGTACGCTTTGACTCAACCAAAGCCAACTCTGCTTCAAAATCCTGACCAAAACGATTTTTGAAATCTTCAAACGGGCCGATCCGTTTATTCTCGAGCAACGCCTTTGCCTCCGCCATGGTGAGTTCATGGCTGGCAATGTATTTGTTGAGTTTGAATTTACATTCCGGATCTTTGCAATGATAAGTGCTGTCAGTCTGTTTGAAAGTCGGGTGCTTGCACAATGGGCACTCCGCCTCGAGATCAGGAAACACCTGATTTTCAAGCTCCGTCATTTTCTCTTCAGTTTTTGTGACGATCGCTTTGGTTAAGGTTTTTATTTCTTCCATGAATGTCTGACGATCAAGCTCACCGTTTTCTATCTGGCGCAGCTTGTATTCCCAATCACCGGTGAGTTCAGGTGAACGCAATGAATCAATACCGATATGATCAATTAGCTTGATTAAAGCGAGACCCTTGTTGGAAACAACAAGGTCGCGTTTCTGCAGCTCATGACGAAACAGGTATTTGGACGAGATCAAACCTTCAATGGTTGCAGCCCGGGTGGCCGGTGTGCCCAGACCTCGTTCACTCATAGCTTCACGCAGCTCGGTATCCTCAACCAGCTTGCCGGCAGTTTCCATGGCCGATAGCAATGTGGCTTCCGTGTAGCGGGCTGGGGGCCTTGTTTCCTTCTTGACCACTTCCAACTGATCCAGAACGGCTTCTTCACCTTCATTGATCGCCACCAGTTCGTCTTTTTCAGCGCTGGCCCCGGGTTTACGCCCGTAGACCTCAAGGTATCCGGCTTTGACCAGTACCTTACCGCGGGTCAGGAAGGCATCTTGATCGATTCGTGTAATACGGGTCGTGTTTTCGAATTCCGCCGGCGGGTAGAAAATCGCTATCAAGCGCCTTGTTACCAGATCGAAGATCTTTTGTTCCTGTTCTTTGAGAGCACCTGTTGGCAACTTGCCGGTCGGCACAATAGCAAAGTGATCGCTGATTTTTGCATTGTTGAAAATTCGCTTATTAGGCTTGATCCAGTCTTGCGATATAACCTTGGCAGAAGAAGAAATCACTTCAGACGCCAGATTGTTGCTACTCTTGGCTTTGCTGAAATCAGTCAGGTTGTCACGAATTGTACTGATGTAGTCTTCCGGCAGAAATCTGGAATCAGTCCTGGGATAGGTCAGCAATTTGTGCCTTTCGTACAGAGCCTGGGCAATCGACAGTGTGTTACGGGCACTAAAGCCAAAGCGACTGGATGCCTCCCGTTGCAGACTGGTCAGATCAAACAACATTTGTGGCGATTCTTTGCTGGGCTTTTTGGTTTCTTCAATAATCCCGTTCTTGCCGCGGCATCGCGCTTCAATAGCATCTGCATCAGGCTGATTCCAGATGCGTTCGGCTCGCGTGTGAGCATCGTTTTCATCTTTTTTGAAGTCTTCCTGGAACCAGCGGGCTTCGTATTCACCAGCAGCCACACCAAAATTCGCGTGAACCTCCCAGTAGTCACGCGGCACAAACTCGCGAATCTCAATTTCCCGTTTGGCAAGAATGGCCAGGGTCGGCGTCTGCACTCGACCGGCCGATGTCACATTAAATCCCCCGTGCCGGGAATTGAATGCAGTGAGTGCACGAGTGCCATTCAGTCCGACCATCCAGTCGCTCTCCGAACGACACATGGCGGCATCAGCCAGTGGCATCATTTGCTCGTCATCACGCATGTTCTCGAACGCTTCCAGAATAGAAGCATTGGTCATTGACTGCATCCACATACGCTTTATCGGCTTTTCAACACCAGCCAGTTCCATGACATACCGGAAGATCAGCTCACCTTCGCGGCCAGCATCACAGGCGTTAATAACTTCGCTCACATCCTTCTTTTTTAAAAGCCTGAGCAATAACTTCAACCTCGATTCACTTTTCTCGATGGGTTGCAGTTCAAATTTTTTCGGGATAGCTGGAAGATGTTTAATACCCCATGGCAGTTTTTTACCATTGGGGCCTTCCGGCATCTTTAATTGCACTAGATGGCCAACTGCTGAACATATGACAGCAGAATCGTTCTCGAAATAGGTATTGCGGTCTTTACCCTGCTTTTCGAATTTCCCCAGGGGCTTCGCCAACACTCGCTGCAAATCATTGGCGACGCTGGGCTTTTCGGCGATGATTAGGGCTTTGGACATGAAAATCTGATCAATCCTGTTTCTGTACAGTCAAGCTGCAACAATGCAGCAGGGGCTCGGGTTAACAGTTCTAACGACTACCGCTTCTGTTTGCGGTTCCCGTGCAGAACCTCCTTTCTTAAAATGACACTCACTGCCAGTCATTGCAACACTCCGGTTGTGAGTGGCGGCAGCAGAATCCCTCATCAGCTAGATCCTTTGGGCAAACTTGCACCATCTGGGCCCGTTTCAGCCATCATGCCCGGGTGAGCATTCCCGGCACTTGGCCAGGGCCTGCACACCAAAACGAAGCGGAGTGTACTCAGTCGCGATGGTTTTCAGCAAGCTCCCTGCCATACTTTTCCTCGACAAGCTGCAGTAAAATTCTTATGAAACAATCACTTAATTCATAAGTGGACTATGACAAAATTTCAGCTATCGACGTAAGGATAGAAGAGCACCAGCGAAGCAGAGTATCATCATAATGTTACTCGGCATCTTGAATTCCCCGGTTGAGCGCTTATTACGCGTGCCCGGTACCCGCTTTTGAGCTTTTGGACTGCCTCCATTCATATCCATTCGCCACCATTTTCGAAAAGCGAATATCAATAACCCGTTGTCTCAGTGATGCACCCTCGCTATAGTCTTGGTGCATAACGAAATTGGATTTCTTAAACTCAAGAAGTGGAGGTAGTTGATGTTTTCAAAAAAGTCAGTATTAGCAACTCTCGGTTCATGTGCATTGTCGTTAGCCAGCGTAGCCACCGCAGTAGACCTCGAAGTCACTCACTGGTGGACTTCAGGTGGTGAAGCTGCGGCTGTGGCGGAATTCGCTCGTGCCTTCAATGAGTCAACAGAACACAACTGGGTGGATGGTGCAATCGCCGGCAGTGGCGGAACTGCAAGGCCAATCATGGTCAGCCGCATACTTGGTGGCGACCCCATGGGCGCCACACAATTCAATCACGGGCGGCAGACCGAAGAGCTGATTGATGCCGGGCTTATGCTGGACCTTACGGACCTGGCTGAAAAGGAAGGATGGAAAGACCTGGTCAACCCGTCATCGTTGCTCGAAAGTTGCACCTATGAAGGCAAAATCTACTGTGTGCCAGTCAATATTCACTCATGGCAATGGCTCTGGCTGTCGCACCAGGCATTCAAAGATGCCGGTGTAGCGGTTCCCACCAATTGGGATGAATTTGTCGAAGCAGCACCAGCGCTCAGAGAGGCTGGCAAAGTACCCTTAGCCATGGGAGGCCAATCATGGCAATCCAATGGCGCTTTCTTTGTCATGGCCATGGCTATAGCCAGCACCGAAGCCTGGAAAGGTGTTTACATAGACAAAAGCGCTGAAGCTGCCGCTGGCCCTGAATTTAGCAAAGTTTTTGAAGCTGCAGCCACGGCGAGAGAACTAGCCAAAGGCAGTAATGTGCAGGACTGGAACCTGGCAACCAATATGGTTATTACAGGTAACGCTGGAGGCCAGATTATGGGTGACTGGGCTCAAGGCGAATTCCAGATGGCCGGTCAGACCGCAACGCAAGACTACACCTGCCTGCCCGGCCTCGGCGTAAACAAAGTCATCTCAACCGGTGGTGACGCGTTTTACTT
>CALLOA010000043.1 GCA_938005265.1 uncultured Granulosicoccaceae bacterium | reverse complement strand
CTCGATGATGTCCGGCAGGCTGCCGTTCTCGATTGATATGTATGACAACGCCAGCGAATTCCATGCTGACATTCCAACCTTTGCTCATTACTTGCGGGGTTTTGATTACCGGGCGTTGCTGGCCGGCAAGATGCATTTTGTGGGTGCTGATCAATTGCATGGTTTTGATCGCCGCCTGACCACAGAAATTTATCCTGCCAATTTTGCGTGGACTGTTGACTGGTCAAAAGGGCGGGAATACCGGCCGACCAACCTCACCATGGCGCCGGTGCTTGCCAGCGGACCTGCCATTCGTACACTGCAGATGGACTACGATGACGAGGTGGCTTTCGCCGGCGTGCAGGCTATTTATGATCTGGCACGCGAAGATGATGGCCGCCCGTTTTTTCTTGGCGTTTCATTTACCTCGCCGCACTCGCCTTTTGTTATCGGCCAGCAGTACTGGGACCGTTACAACCATGATGATATTGAAGCGCCAGCGGTGGCGCCGCTTGAGCCGGATGAAATGGATCATCTGAGTCGCAACCTGCATTACTGCCAGTGCCGTGACAAGTACAGCATGACGGTAGAAGACCGTCGCCGTGCCAGGCATGGCTATTACGGCATGATTTCCTTTATTGATGATCATATCGGGAAAATCCTAAATACCCTGGATGAATGCGGCTTAACGGATAACACGATCGTTATATTGACTGCAGACCACGGTGAAATGATGGGTGAGCGCGGTATGTGGTTCAAGCAGCATTTCTTTGAGTGGGCATCGCAGATTCCTTTCATGGTTTCAGCACCCTGGCGGTTCAAGCCTGGCCGCGTTAGCCAGAATATCTCGCTGGTGGATCTGGCGCCTACTCTGATCGATCTGGCTGAACCCGGTTTTAGTGACTTCGCAACGCCATTGGATGGCTCGTCGCTTGCCAATGCGCTGGAAGGTGATGCATCCGGATTAAGCGATACTGTGTATTCGGAATTTGCAGCCGATGGTTCGACAGGCCCGAGCAGAATGGTGCGCAAAGGCAAGTACAAATATATGGATCTGGAAGGTGTGGATACGCGTTTGTATGATGTTGAATCAGACCCTCTGGAGCTAACAGACTTGTCTGCAGGGGAGCAGCCTGAAACTGAAGTACTAAACGAACTGTCTACATTGGCTGAAGGTCTCTGGGAACGTGAGTCCATGTCTGACAAAATCCGCTCGAACCAGAAACAGCGGCTTGCAATCCACGCCATCACAGATGGAGATCCGACCTGGGTTTATGAAGTCAGGCACGACGATGCCAATCGTTATGTTCGCAATGCTGGTGCTGCGGATACTAAAGCCAAAGCCCGCTTTCCCAGATTCAAGGAGCCGCAGCCGGATAGGTAGTGTTGTACCTGGTTCTCTCTGTTGGCACTCGGGTGGTTGACAGCGGTTTTTACAGTAGGGAAGTTTATGTGGCTTCTTGCCGTGCTAGACACCCTGGAAACCCGGAAGGGGTTTGGGTATAGGTGCTCGAGTGCTGTATACGGGTAGAGCCATGCCCCTGTCCCTCGACTTGAACGATTGCCATGCATCTTTAATTTTTTTAGAAAACGCTCTAAAATCAACCCATCAAGATAAAGGCTCTAGAAGCGCTGCCTTGACGAAAATTCATGTGGCTAACGCATGATTTCAATCAACTCAGATGCTGGAGCATTTATGACTGATAAACCCACCAAGACCACACCCGGCCAATCCACTTTGAGCATTTGGGGTGGCGAACTGGATTACCCGCTTTACGAAAGATCAACACAGGTGCCTGTTGTACACAGCGTGTCTTACGGCTATGACGATATAGATACATGGCACAAGGTGGCACTTGAGGAAACGCCGGGGCATATCTACTCACGTAACACCAACCCCACTGTCAGTGTCTTCGAGAACAAGGTTAAAGCACTTGAAGAGGCCGAGGCTGCCACCAGCTTTGCCAGCGGTATGGCTGCGATCAGCAATATTTTCGGTACGTTCCTGAAGCCTGGCGATCGTGTTGTCTCAATCAAGGATAGCTATGGTGGCACCAATAGACTGTTTACCGAGTTCCTGCCTAAATTGAACATCGATGTCGTTCTGTGCGACACGCTTAATCATGAAGAGATCGAAGAGCGCATAAGGGAAAAGTGTACTTTGCTGTACCTGGAGTCGCCCACTAACCCCAGCTTGAAAGTTACCGATATCAAGAAACTGGCACAGTGCGCCAATGAATGTGGTGCTCTGGTTGTCGTGGACAACACCTTTGCTACACCCATCAATCAAAAGCCATTAACTCTGGGGGCGGACATAGTCTTGCACTCTGCATCAAAATATCTTGGCGGTCATGCCGATGCTTTGGGTGGCGTTGCCTGTGGTAATCAGGATTTGATAAAAAAACTGTACCAATACAGGGAAATTAACGGTGCTACATTAGCACCAATGGACGCTTATAGCTTTATCCGCGGAATGAAAACACTGGCATTGCGTATTGAGCGGCAGAATCAAAGTGCCATGACTATTGCACGCTGGTTAAGTGATCACCCAAAAGTCGAGCAGGTGAATTACCCGGGCCTTGAAAGCCACCCCAATCATGCCATTGCAAAGGAGCAGATGACAGGCTTTGGCGGTATGTTGAGCTTCTCCATTGAAGGTGGGCTGGATGGCATCAAGCAGGTGTTGCCGAAGTTGAACCTCGCCCATATGGCAGCCAATCTTGGTTGTGTGGAAACTGTGGTGGGCCCGCCGCTTACAACCAGCCATGTTGAATGCACCCCGGAAGAACGCGCTGCTGCCGGAATTCCTGAAGGTTTGATTCGTTATTCCACAGGTATAGAGGATGTCGAAGATTTGCTTGCCGACCTTGATCATGCACTGGGCTACGCCTGAATGCCGGATGGTGTTGTCACAATTTTTATTTAACCAGGTTGCCTTGAAATGTTTGAAGGCAGTTCGCTGGTTTTTTGAAAAGCATGCGTTGCTGAAGCATGATTGATTGGCAAAAAAACATAAACCCCGGCAACGCATAAGCGTTGTCCGGGGTTATGCCGGTGAATAACTGGAGGGGGAGGTTATTCAGCCTGTCGCCTGCTTATACAGGCCTTTCTCGGAGGAGTTTGTTTTATCTTTGAGTTGACCTTAGTTGGAAAAGTTCAGCAGGTTGCGAACTGATTCCACACCATCGATCTTTGCAGCGGCTCTTTCCGCTTGAACAGATTCAAACTGGCTGTCGACGTTGCCGAATAAAGTGGCAACACCATTGTTGACTGTAACGTTCAGGTTTGTAGAGCTCGATACATTGTCGAGCGTGATCGCGTTAGTAGAACCGAAAGCAACGGTCGCAAGAACAGTGGCAGCAGCAAGAGTTTTGATCATTTTCATTGTATTCACCTTTAAAAAATTAGATAGTAAGTTTCGATTTATTAGTTCGTTCTAAAACGATATTGGTTGATTGTTTAATCATCATTTGCGTTACGGTAAGTAAGACGGGTTGTGAAGCGATTGGTTGCACCGACTTCGACGAAACGTTTTGATGGGATTTATAAACTAAATAGTTGAACGGTTTGAGTGCTGCGTTTTTGCCAACTACGCCCCTTTCGATAGCGCGCTGTTTCGATAGCACTATTGGTGTTTGCATAGAACCAGCCTCTGCAGAGAAGCTTTCAAACCTGATTGCCCGCGGGCTTGATGCGGCGCTTGCCGCCAGTTCTCGCAGTGCTTTATATGGCTGGACTCCGAAAATCAGAAATAATCAGCCTAACCGGGGCTTGTCAGAATGGGGATTCATGCTGCACCATTACTTTTTTGATAATTAGCACCCTCAGAGCACAGGTGGATCATGGGAAAATCATTGCAGGATCAATTGTTGAAGGCTGGCCTTGCCAACAATAAGCAGGCTGCCAAGGCGCGTAAGGCGCAGAATAACAATCGCAAGCAGAAGGCCGCCGGTGTTGCGGTTACCAGCGAATCTGAAATCCTTGCAAAGCAGGCACATGAGGAGAAGGTTGCCCGTGATCGCGAATTAAACCGGGAAAAACAGAAGGCGGCCGAGGCAAAAGCAATTCAGGCGCAGATTCGTCAGCTGGTTGAAATGAACCGGATTGCGGAGCGGGGTGAAATCGAGTTCTCCTTTACTGACGAGTCAACGATTCGCACGCTGATGCTACAGGAGCAGGAGCGCTCACAACTAATAAGTGGCAGGCTGGCTATTCTGCGTATTGATGACAGGTATGAAATAGTGCCGCGAGTCGTGTCCGATAAAATTGCTGAAAGAGATGAGTCAGTGTTGGTATTGCTGAATACTCAGTCTGAAGCTGATGCAGCAGATGATGAATATGCGGACTACAAAATACCTGATGATCTGATCTGGTAAGGCGCGGATCTGGCAAAGATTGCAAAAAACCGCCAGCCGCAGGGAGGAGGACTGCGACTGCCGGTTTGATGCGGGCTAATAACCTGGGAGGAGGTAGCTATTCAGCCCTTACAACGTTCAGGGCAATATTCTTGCCGCTTTACTTGATTTATCGATTACTAGATTTACCAATTACTAGATTTACCTATTTTATCAGTACTTGCAAGACCAATCGCCCTGGTTTGAAAAGGTCAGCAGGTTACGAACCTGTTCTACACCATCAATTTTTGCAGCTTCGCAAGCGGCTAAACACGTTCGAAATTGCTTCTTCCAATTGTTAGTTGACTGTCGTGGCAACTAGGCGGTTGGTATCACATCTCTTGCGTTACAGGAAGTAAGACGAGTCTTTGCCGGTTTGGTTGCGCTGAGATGCGCGAAACGTTTAGATCGGATAGGCAAAGAAAACTGATATACTATATATAATTATAGTTAATTGGGTGGTGTGGCAAAGTCTAAGAAGCGTTGGTGTCTGTTTGCAGCGCACGATTATGCTCCCCGGTAAGCAAACAAGGTTGATGAAGCTGCAGTCTGCATGACGCCGTCTCAAATGAATTTTCTGGCCAGTATTGCGGAAAAAATCCCGCGCCTGTTTCAGGCAATAGCTGAGGGGAACATGCGGGCCGAGTATCATCTGGGCAGTCGCACTTTGGATGGTAGGCAGGTGACATTAAAATTGGTTGCTGAAGTCATAGACCCTGGAGATAATCCATTGTCCACTCACAGCAAGCCTATGCCCCTATATCAGTCTGGTGAAGTCGCTGCCACCGATGGTGTGGATGACACTGAAGGTGTGGATGACACCGAAGGCGTGACTGCCACGGCTGGTTGGGTGAAAACCGGGGCCAGTAACTAATAATAACTAGCCTGGCCCGGTCGGGTATATTGAGTAGATTTTGCCAATTTGTGCCAATTTGTTCCAATCGGCAAATCTACCAGCTCTGCAATCCCAATAATAGAGAGCTTCAGGTCGTCACGCAGGAGCTTCCCGTTCAATGAACTTATCAGCAATCCGTGTAGGATTGATCTGATAAGTCCCATCGGCTATGGCTTTTTTAATGGCCTCAACCTTTTCTTCGTCGTAAGTACGGTTCCCGTGCTTTTTCTTCTTGCTCGCTTTCTTGGATGCAGACTCATTGGCTGATTGTTCGGGTGCAATGCTGCCAGCAATTTTAGCTACCGCCGGAGTTGTTGATGCGGACGCGGTAGCACCGCGAGTTGCTATGCCGCTGGTGCCGGGTTTACTTTCACTCCCGCCCCCGCTGGCTGCGGATGCCTGGGTCGTTATGGTGTAATTACCAGCAAGGGCCGCGTTTCCAGCAGCATCAATAGCTGAGGCCACTTTCATAGCATCTGCATGCCGGGTAATTTCGTCGAGTGTGCCGATTCGAGCATTGGCTAGTGCTTTTTCTTTCGCCAATTGCCTTTCTTCTCGCTTTTTTCTGGCTTCGGCAATGTCCGTAACATTGCCTTTGCGCCGCAAAGCGCGCCTTGATCGAGCCATTTTCTTTCCCCTCGGCATCCTTCTCACCGGTTACCACCGGTTGAGAATAACCCCATGCCTGATTTTATTATTATTATTATTTGGAACTTTGCCCGGGTTTAATTATCCCGTTTGCAAGGTCTGTTTCGGCGTTGATTGCAGATGGTGAAATTTAATGCCTGATTGCGGAACCAGCATCACATCTACGGGTAATTGGTTAAGCCATTCGCGTTTTTTTACACCGATAAGTGTGATGCTGTTAAAGAATCGGTTCCGGCTGTCGAAATTTTAGTGAAGGTTCTCTCAAAGACACAATCACTAGCCATGGACAAGCCAGTCGCCGAATCTTCCGGAAAACCAGCTGCAATGCCAACAGAATTGCTGGCAGAGCCACAATTGCGGCCCTTCTGTGAAGAGTTGCTTGCGGTGAATAAGGCTTTGCAAACAGTGGCCAAGCTCTCATCTTCCGTAAAACAAATGCAGTCGATCTGCAGAATTGCTGAGCCGGATGAGGCGCAGCAGCAGCAATTTGAAGATCTCAGAGTATTGAGTTTTGCAACATTGGCGCAATTGCAAGACTCGGCACAGTCCTCCGGTCAATTCAAGCTTGCTCTGGCCAATGACGGGAATCGCAAGGTGGAAATCAGTCTTCAAATGCCAGAGCTTTCGAAGATCACGCACACTCTCTACACCAGCTATGCACCTGACCTGTTGGTCAATGAAAATACCTTGCATGATTCTGTCGATCAGCGGCGGCATATCTCTCTGCAACGCAGTGCAACTATTCAGGGTGTACGAATTTTCTCGCGTTACCCTTACAACCCCGGTTCATCGCCGCTGCAAGCGGTGAATTCGATGTCCTCAATAACGGGTACCCGCCTTTGCATGATTGGCAATGTGCTTTATCCGCGTATGGCCACACGCAATACCGGCGTACCGTTATCTACCGGCGAGATTGCGATAAGTGGTGTCAATATCGATGCGAATAGTGGAACACCCGGTGATCTTGTGGGCCAGATTAACTTGAGCAGCCATGATCATGGTGTTCATGCGGTGTTAACCGATACGGGTCACCTGGTATTGCAACGACTGGACGGGGATGCGATTCGGCTTTCAGTCAGGTCGCAGGCTGCGGCCATTCTGAGTGGTTATAGCATGGGTGTAATAACGCGGCCATCCAATAGCGCGGGTATTCCAGTGTGGTTTGTACAGCCTTCGTCTGCACAATTGCCCGCAAGTGTCGACGCTGCTCGCCCCTATATTGAATTTGACAGTGCTGGTACAGGCCAGGCTTTAACTGGCAAGGCTGTGACAACGCTGGATCTCATTCCATCGCATTGGGATGATTTGCATTGTAACGATCCACATGCCGCACAGTTTGCATTGGCCTTTCTCGAAGTCATCAACAATCAGTTAGCTGCAATAAGTAAAACCTGTTTGAACGCTTTACATAGTGCCATTGTGCAGCTTGAGCAGTTCGCGGGTCATTGTTTTGTTGTACTTAAAAATTACTTACAACAAGTGCAGCAGACATTTTTTCAACCAGTAAATGCAACTTCCCTAGATTAGAACATAGTTGACCTGGCTCGTTAGTCAACCTTCGCTGCTTTCTCATCAAGCAGCAAAAGATCTCGTCAAATCTTTGTCTTTCCAAAATCATCTTCTATGCTCCTTAGCAACGATTCGATTTTACATCGATCTACTTAATCCAAATTCGGATGGAAGTGATGGGTAAGAATAAAAAGTCCGCCAAGAAACTATTGATAATCGATTCAGATGCTGAGCAGTCTCTTAAACTGACTCACCAGCTGGAGTTTATTGACTACGAAGCCAAAGTACTGAGTTCTCATACTTTACTTGAGAATATGAGTGACCTGGCTGAGTACAAGGCCATCTTTGTCGCCAACTTTCACGGTATAGTCGAATGGGGCAGGCAGCTTGCTGCCAGCAATGAAAGATGCCCACCTCTGGTTTTACTTTTAGGTAATCAGCCAGCTGATCTAAGCCAGAAAGAAATTGAGATGACTTTCGTTGGCTGCCTTAAGTCCTCACACAAGTATGCGGAGCTATCCGACATATTGCACCGCGCTGAAGTACGAGGTACTGCGGCGACCCAGCCAGTCAAAGAATCCAGTAGCAATCCCGAGTTGTTTCGAAGTCTGGTAGGCAACAGCCGCGCGATTGGTCGTGTCAGAAAAATGATTGATCAGGTGGCACCTACTGAAGCCACCGTTTTAATATTGGGTGAATCCGGCACAGGAAAAGAAGTTGTTGCACGAAATATCCACTACTACTCAAACCGGCGTAATAAGCCCTTCGTGCCGATTAACTGTGGTGCAATACCTTCCGAGTTGCTGGAAAGCGAATTGTTCGGGCATGAGAAAGGTTCATTTACCGGTGCGGTAGGTGCGCGTCAGGGCAGATTCGAACTGGCGGAGGGCGGCACCATATTTCTGGACGAAATAGGCGACATGCCGCTTAACATGCAGGTCAAATTACTTCGTGTTATTCAGGAGCGTGCATTTGAGCGTGTGGGTAGCAACAAAACGGTTAAGAGTGACGTAAGAATCGTTGCCGCAACTCACCGTGATCTGGAAAAACTGATTGAAGACGGAACGTTCCGCGAAGATCTGTACTACCGCCTGAATGTGTTCCCGGTTGAAATGCCGCCTTTGCAAACACGCGCTGAAGATCTGCCATTGCTGGTCAACGAGCTGATTACCCGCCTCGAGCATGAAAAGAAATCGTCGGTGAAGCTGACACCGGCTGCAATGATGGCATTGTGTAACTATGACTGGCCCGGAAACGTCCGGGAACTGGCCAATCTGATGGAGCGCATGACTATTCTGCATCCCTATGGTGTGGTCGATGTATCTGATTTGCCGTCGAAGATCGTACCTCACGGTAGCTCTGAAGAGTCGCTGGGTGATTCAGACCTGATGGATGCTATGCCGAAGCTGGTGTCGGGCATGCCGGGTAAATCTTTGAACAACCATCCAAGATTGCCCCGCGATGGTATAGATCTGAAGCAACATCTGACTGAGATTGAAATCAGTCTTATCGAACAGGCACTGGATGAGTGTTCCGGGGTGGTCGCGCATGCTGCGAACCGCTTGAAAATAAGACGTACAACGTTGGTTGAGAAAATGCGCAAGTATGGCATTCAACGCCCGGAAGAAGTTTCCTAGATTTATTTTCGCGCTGTTCTAAGTTACAAAGGCTTTACCTGTTAAGGGCAAGGATGCCCTGATAGCTCAAACCAATGAGGCTTTTGGTTACGCCCGCCTTTAAAGATATCCCCGCCTTTGCATTTAAAATCCTTTATCTCAGCGTTTCTCTAATTCGCCAGAATTGGGCACAGTGATAACCAGGTTGCATTTCGTAAGTTCTTCGCCTGCCAGATCGTAAAAACAGGGCGCTGAGTGTCATCCAACCAGCGCCAATTCTCATCAAGATTCATCATCTCCGTTCATACGTATTCACCAAACTGCAGCATTCGCTGTTTCATGAAATCAGTGATTCGATTGCTGCCATAGTCGTTGTACTTTTTTTAAAAGTGTCACCGAGTTTGTGCTTTGCTTGTTAGCAGTTTGGTGGGCGAATCTGGCAATTCTGAGCACTACTGCCCAAATAGATAAACTCCCTTCGCCGTCTGCAATCAATAGCCTTTTTTTCACCTTCCTGTGGTGTACGTCTTGCACCTGTTCCGCAC
Source organism: uncultured Granulosicoccaceae bacterium (assembly GCA_938005265.1). GTDB lineage: Bacteria > Pseudomonadota > Gammaproteobacteria > Granulosicoccales > Granulosicoccaceae > CALFCE01. The sequence continues at coordinate 34,197 of CALLOA010000043.1, read as the reverse complement.
TGTAAAGAGTACTGATGAAGGCTTGGGCAAAAGATTTTGTGAAAGTTCCTGAAACGCATTTTTTATTAACAGTGGCTGGTGAAAAATCCATGCCAGCCTGTTTGTCCGCATTTGTTTTTATGCAGTTCCCGGTCAGTTGTGATTTGGAGTGGGTGAATTCAGATGTGTGCTGATCAGGCAGCGATAGCTACAGAATCGGCGGACAACCTGCCGGCTGTGCAGACGATTTCGGTAGTCAGTGGTAAGGGTGGCGATGGCCGAACCACTGTGGCGATGAATCTTGCTATTGCTATGTCGCGGCTGAGTAGCCGTGTTCTGTTGATGGATGGGAATCTCAGTCTAGGCAATATAGATCTGGCTCTTAATGTTCAGCAGCAATTTAATCTCAGTCATTTGATAGGTGGTTCCAGAAGCTTGCCGGAGATTGTAGTTAATGGTCCTGAAGGTGTCTCGATTGTACCGAGTGCACATGGCGATGCAGAAATGGCACAGCTGTCACAAATAGAACATGTCGGGATCATAAATGCTTTCAGTTCACTCCATGTACCTGCCGACATAATGTTCATAGATAACGACGCGGGTGTTTCCCGAAGTGTGCTGGATTTCACGCATGCGGCTAGACAGGTTTTGGTCGTGGTATGCGATGAGCCTGCGTCACTGCAAAACGCTTTTCTAACGATTAAAGCAATCAATGCCAGCAAAGGCACTGACAGATTCAGAATCATTACTAATAAGGTTAGTTCGTCCCAACACGGGCTAGATGTTTATTCGGAATTGTTCCGGATGACGGATCGCTACCTTGATGTGTTGCTCGAATACTGCGGTTCGATACCGCAAGACGACATGATGTTGCAAGCAAATCAGAAAAGGACATCGGTGCTGGAGGCACATCCTGGATGTAAATCTGCTCGTTCAGTCGAAAGGCTGGCACAGAAGATAAAAGAATGGCCAAGGCCGCTAGAGCCCAAAGGTCAAACAGAATTTTTTGTTGAACGTCTGGTTAACGCCAGCCTCAACAACCGGTGAGAAAATATTAATGAATGCACACGCGATGTACAACGAGGTTGGTACGGTTGATCCGGACGGCCTTGTCGCAGCCAATGCCAACCTCGTAAAGCGAATTGCTTTCCATCTGATGAACCGTCTGCCGCCGAGCGTTCAGGCGGAAGATCTGATTCAGGCCGGAATGATCGGCTTGTTGGAAGCTGCCCGCCATTATGATCCGTCACAGGGTGCGAGTTTTGAAACCTATGCCGGTATCAGGGTGCGTGGTGCCATGCTGGATGAAATCAGGCGTTCAGACTGGACTCCACGCTCGGTTCACAGAAAGTCCCGGGAAGCGGCTGAAGTTCTGCGCACGATTGAGCAATCTACTGGCCGTGATGCCAAAGATGCCATCGTTGCCGAGAAACTCGGGCTGGATCTGAGCTCATACCATACGATTCTGACTGAAAGTAATGCTGCCCACATTTTCAGCTTTGACCAGCCGGATGAGCATACGGGTGAAACCATGGCTCTGCCTCAAAGCGATGAAGCCACTCCGATAGAGACGGTTGAGTATTCATCGTTCCGTGATGCGTTGGCTGATGCAATCAAGAATCTGCCAGAGCGGGAAAGTCTGGTTATGTCGCTCTACTATGACGAAGACCTGAATCTGCGCGAGATTGGTGACATTCTCGGCGTCAGTGAATCAAGAGTTTGTCAGATTCACGGGCAGGCACTGGTACGGTTGAAAAACCGACTGGTGGAATGGACACAAAGGTAACAGTAGAAAAGAACCGGTTTTTCAGGTGTTAATGCATGAGTGAACTGCCAGATGACGATAGCCGCCGTTCAAACGGTATAGGCATGGACGAACAATGGTATGTCCAGCATGGCTCACGCCTGCAAGGGCCATATTCGGCTGAGGATATAGGGCGTTACCTGCTACTGGGGCGAATTCGACGCCAGGATCGGGTCAGTCGCGACGGTGAGTTGTGGGAGCCTGTTACTCAGGTGCCGGAGCTGGTGCCGGAAGAGCTACTGGATCTTGACAACGAGCAAGGGTGGCAGCAGTACCTGGAAAAGTACCGTAGTGTCGATGAGCGTGCCACTGTGGTCAGTACGAGTGCGGAGCATATGAATGATCCGGAATTTCATGCGCCACAATATAATCACATCGAAATAGACGCCGATCGACGCCTGCACAGCGAACAATCTGCTAATGAAGAGTTGCGCAACGATTGGCAACACGTTGAGCCACCGTCGCTTGCCCAACGCAAGCCCCAGCAACCGATATCACTGTTGCCCATATCATTGCTGGGCATGACACTGGTTGCTCTTCTGGTCGTTATATACCTGAACACAATCGACCCCTTACTCTAGTCACCATCCGGTAACCTGGGTTTATGCGGTTTGCCACAGCAGTGGCAACCGTCGTCCAATCACTCATGGCACGACTTTTGCGGAAAACACTGTCTCTGACATGACAGCCGCCGACGTACTTCCAATTCATGAGTCGCTCATCCGATAACGACAATTCGCAAAATGGCGGCGCAGCAGCTATTGGCTCTTCGCTGGGCGATCTTGCTTCGCAAGCGTTTGATAAACAGTATCGTCTGCTGCAAATCAACGAAATGTTGTCGCGCAAAACGGATCTGGACCTGTTACTGGAATGTTTCTATATCGAAGGCCAGAGTTTCGTCAAATTTGATGGCCTGAGCTATCAGATTCCGGATAGCAGTGCTTATGTCCAGATTGGCCAGTTGCGGCATTCGCACTTTTCCATTGATCTTGGTAACGGTGGGCGTGATCTTGGCACCTTGACCATTCACATGAAAACTGCCCCGGACAACCGTGAGATTCGTGACATTGAAGGGTTAGTACCCGGGCTCCTGTATCCCCTCGAAACAGCGCTGTCCCATCGGGCCAGCAAATTTGCATCATGGCTTGATGATTTCACCGGTATGAACAATGCGCTGGCACTGTCTGAGATGCTTTCGCGTGAAATGTTACTGTCGCGTGAAGAGGAAGAGCCTTTGTCTCTGCTAATGATTGATCTGGATCATTTCAGTAAAACGGCAGAAAGCCATGGCGAGCAAATTAGTGGCGAGATTATTCTGGCAGTTGCTGATGCCCTGACGGCCAATCTGCGTAGTACTGATGTGATATTTCGCACGGATTTTGATCGTTTTGTGGTGATTCTGGGATCAACGGACTTTGATGATGCCAATGTGGTTGCCGAGCGTCTTCGTACTTGTGTTGATCGCTGTTACTCCTACCAAAACGTTCAGCTCATGCAAAGCGCTAGTGCCGGAGTCACCGAAATGGTGGATGGAGATACCGCCGAAGCCTTGCTTTCGCGAAGTGAAACCGCATTAGTGAATGCCAAACGTGCCGGAAGAAACAGAACCCGTTACCTGGCTGCATCAGAAAGTAGCTAAGTAGTTGACAAGTAACCGCCAAATTAGGCAAAATTGCGCCTCTTCTGAGCGACTGAAGTCAATCAGGGCGTATTTGTCGTATTTAGCTGTGTTTACTATTCCAAGCATCAGCCTGATTAAGCGATATATCAGCGTCCCCTTCGTCTAGTGGCCTAGGACACCGCCCTTTCACGGCGGTAACAGGGGTTCGAGTCCCCTAGGGGACGCCACTTCTTTTTTTTCTGCGGTTTCTTTTACGCAGGTCTTTTGCGCAGAATCTTCTTTTGCACAGAATCACGTAGATCTTTTGCGCATATCGTTTACGCAGATTCCTCCGCTTGCCAGCTTGCCCGGCTCAATTCGTGGTGATCAGTTCGTCGTGACCAATCTATCGTCAGCCAGAGCTGCGGGCAACCCGCCTTATTGCTGGTGATGGTGGCAATCCAATCAGTCGTACTGGTTGTAAATCTGACCACAGTATCTTGTCCGGTCCCATGTTATCTACGGCCAGGCTACAGTGAGATGTGAATCCGGGTTACATCTTATGGAATCGCCGCCTGCATCACCACCTTGCAATGCTGACTGTATTTACAAGCAAGGTTCGATCATTGATCATGGTTGTCAAAATTTCAACACACTGGCAACTAAAAGCGTGTCGCTCCAGCAAGTATTTAAAATCAATAAGAAATTGACTCTTTCAGATTATCTGCCCAGCGCCAAGAAGGCGTTTTTGTTGCTGTTTTTATCTGTGTTTTCCGGCGCAGGGATTGCCGATAACCTGCCAGCGCCAGATATGTCCGTTTCTTTCGATAACGGTATTTCCGGGCCCGTATTATCCTTTACAGCGCGCAGCGATGCTGATGGTACGGTCGATGGTTACAACCTTTATCTCGACGGTGACTACCAGAGCACACATACCACCCAGCCCATTATCGTCCCGGCAAGCCAGGGTGGCTATTGTGTCGTGGCTTTTCAGCGAAGCGATTCGGGTGAGGTTGATTTCAGCGTTTGCAGTAACACAGCATTTATTTCGTCTGATGAAATAGAAAGCCGCGCTGCTGACGGGCTGCTCGATCAACCTGAACAGCGAGCCGGCGCGCAACCGACTGGTTTGAGGGCGGAGGTATTTTCTGCAACAGCACTTGAGCTCTATTGGGACCGGGCGCCGCGGGACCTTGTTTATACGGTTTCACGTGACGGGCAAGTCATTGGCGAGACCCGTGGCACCAGCTTCTGGAGCCCGAACTTGCTCGCTAACACAAACTATGAATTTGAGGTGAGTACGGGTGAAGCACCGTCCGCCATTCTTGTAGTCTCAACCAGCCCTGGTAATGCCAGCCAGCCTGGCCAGGCTGCAACACCCCCGGTTACACCTTCCACACCAGCAACGAATACGGGTGGCCCTGCTGCCGCGCAAGCCCCGCGTATTGAATTTTATTCACCAACCGTGGCTGAGCTTTTCTGGCAGCACACGGCCGATGTTAATGATCTGGATGAATACCTTATTAGCCTTAACGGGCAAGCTGTTGGCTCAACGAATGGTACGAGCCTGTTTTTACCTGACCTGGCCCAGGGCCGTGAGCATCTTTTCGAAATTGTCGCGCTAGACAGGCAGGGGCGTCAGAGCACCCCCGCAGCTCTGACTATCGGTTCTGGCGGGTCGATAGTTAATGGCCAGAATGCTGGAAATCCACAGCCCGTAGCAACTCAAAACAGTCAGTCGTCAGTAGCAATCTCCTCGGTCGACAATCAGCCCGTATTGCTTGAAGGCAACAGCTCACCGGTTGTCATACCGGTGAGCCTGCAGCGGCCTGAAAATGTCAGTGGTGTACTGGAACTGAAAGCCAGTGCCATTGACGACTGGCCCGGTTCATCGATGGTTCTGTCGCTTAACAGGAGTCGGCTGGAGGCTGGTGCGCAACGCCTGCAGGCAGAACTTAGAGTTACATTGCCGGTGGGGCGCCGCCCACTGATATTTCATCCACGCCGTATTCGTTTCAGTGCTGCGCGATCTGATGGTACTGAACTGGCTGGCCAATTTGATGTAACAGTCAATGTGAGCCCGGTTCAGGCAGAGGATGTTTATTTGCTGATCGGGCAAAGCAACATGGTGGGTTTTAGTGAGCTGGGTGCGAAACAAGCCGGGCCGGGTGGTGCAGATGAAACGCTGGATCGCATACGGCAGTTGAATGTGACTTCCAACAACATGTCTTTTTACAGCAGCTTTGATGACTACTCATCAACTAACGTGATTGTCGGCTCGCCCCGCTTGATACGTGCCGAAGACCCCTTGCATGAATTGCTTTATCCCTGGCAACCGTCCAAGGGTGGTACCTTTATCGGCCCGGGTTTGAGTTTTGCCAAGGGCATGCTTGCGCAAACTACGCAGGGAATAATTTTGGTGCCGGCTGCCTGGTCTGGTACCGGTTTTTGCCGATCGGGCGTGGATTCGCGTGGCTGGAACGCCACTGGCGGCTCCGGTGACGACTTTAACGGTTTGTTAGGTGGCAGTGAGTTGTCCAATCGTGCCATTGCCCGACTCAATATTGCCTTGTCGGAAAGCGCAGGTATTTTTCGCGGCATCATCTGGCATCAGGGTGAGGCGGATTCAAATAATCCGGACTGTTCATCGAATTATGCCGCTAACCTGCGTCGCCTGGTCGAGCGCCTGCGCTCGGAACCTATCCCTGATCGACGTGGCAGTGCCGCAAGGAATGCCCATGCTGACATACCCTTTGTGGTTGCGACCATGTCCAGAGGTAATGATGATCGCGGTTTTTTCTCCATCTTCAGTGATACCAAGCGGCAGGTGGATTCAGTACACCGGCTGATTGCCAATGAAATCCCGTTCTCGGGTTTTGTTAACGCAGATGATCTTGTACCGCCGGCTTTTCCTTGTGGTACCAGCTCCTGTATTCATTTCGGCGCTGAGGCTTATCGTGAAATGGGCAGGCGTTATGCACGCGTCATGCAGGAGGTACTGAGCAATCCGTAAAGGGTAATCAGTAAACGAATGCTGGCGGCATCGGGCTGTAAAAACCGAGCGGCTAGCCAGCCTGGGGTCGCGGTTGTTGAGGTGAATTCACCTGTCTTGCGTGTGCCGGTAGTGCTTGCCCGGTTGATTCTTTTTTGATTGCTTTTCTTTCCCGACGTTTCTGTTTGCGTGATTTTATCCCGGCGCTGATGCGGGCACCCAGTACCAGCAAGCAGGGTGTCATAAACAGTGTCAGTAAGGTGGTAAAGGCGAGGCCTCCAGCAATAGCGCTGGCCAGTTGCTTCCACCATTGTGTGGAGGGCGCGCCAAATGAAATATCACGGCTAATCAGATTGATATTCATTGCCAGAACCATCGGCATCAAACCAAGTATTGTGGTCACTGCAGTCAGCAGCACCGGCCGCATACGCAAGGCACCGGTTTGAAGTGCCGAGCTTAGTGCGCTCGCGCCGTGTTTACGAAAACCGTTATAGGTATCGATCAATACGATATTGTTGTTAACCACAATACCGGAAAGTGCGATGATGCCGATTCCCACCATAACGATGCCAAATGTTTGCCCGGTTATAAGCAGCCCTAACAACACGCCGGCTGTCGAGAACAGAATGGCACTCATCACCAGCAGCGCCTGGTAGAAACTGTTGAACTGCGTTAGCAGGATAAGTGTCATGAAAAACAGTGCGCTAACAAAGGCGGTCAGCAGAAAGATCATGGTCTCTGCCTGCTCTGCAGCTTCACCCTTGAAGCTCACACTGACCTCTGGGTCCTGTTTGCCATTTGCTAGCTTCTCCTTCAACTGTTTCAGTATGTCATCAGCTAAATAGCCGTCAGCAACATCAGACTGGATGGTGATTACTCTTGTGGCATCGACGCGCTGGATGATCCCGGTGCGTTGCGCTGGCTGCAGGGTGACAAAATTACTTGCCGGTACCATGCCGTTGCTGGTGGGTACCCGCAGGTCGCCAAGCTGGCTGAGATTTCGCTGATCGATCGGGTAGCGCACCCGTATTTCTATTTCATCAGCGCTGTTATCGGGCCGGTATTCCGCCAGCATGATGCCATTCGTAACCAGCTGTATAACATTGCCAACCAGGGCAACACTTGCCCCGTAACGCGCGGCCTGTTCCCGATCGACGTCGAGTATCCATTCAATACCGGGCAGCGGGCGGTCATCTTCGGTATCGGAGAAACCACCCACCTCAGTCATCAGATCGCGAACGTACTGTGTGGCTTCATACATTTTCTCGACCTCAGGTGCGCTAACCTCGATATTGATGGGCTTGCCATTATCGGGGCCGCCCTCCAGTGCGCGTACCTGCAGCTGAATGCCCGGAATGTCGGCCATTTCTTCACGCCACTCGGGTATCAGCTCGCGAGCCTTGCGCCGGGTGTCCCAATCGCTCAGCTCAAGTTGTACGGTGCCGACTACATCTGCTGCCAGGTTATTGTCCGGTGCTTCAAATGATCGGCCGTAGACCGAGACAATTTCCTCTTTGCCAATCAGGCGGTTTTCAATTTGCCGGACAATCTGGTTTTTCTCATGGATAGATAAATCGCCTCGTGCATGTACCTGAACCATTAACACTTCGGGTTCGATATCCGGAAAAAATTCAACGCCACGACCGAGAAAGCCGTAAAGCACATAGGTAAGGATGGTAAACACTAATATAGCCAGGAACGTTTTCGCAGGATGTAGCAGCAGTTTTGCCAGAATAGTTAGATAGCCTTTAAGTAAACCGCGAGGCTTTTCTTTTGGCATTGAATGGTATTCACCCTGGAACTCGACAGCTTTGCCTGAACTATTGTGGTTTCCGTTGCGCCCGATTATCCCACCCAATACCGGAATGAAAACCAGCGCCATGCTTAAAGAAGCCAGCAAGCATGTCAGCACAGTGATTGGCATGTAACGCATAAACTGACCGATCAGTCCCGGCCAGAACAGCAATGGGGCAAACACAGCGAGCGTGGTGAAGGTTGATGCGATTATCGGCCAGGACATACGTTTGGCTGATTCAGCAAATGCCTGTTTTTTCGGCATGCCGGCCTCGATGTTTCGATCTGCCAGTTCCACAACAATTATTGCCCCGTCAACGAGCATGCCGACCACCAGAATCAGGCTGAACAGAACAATGACGTTCATGGTGTAGCCCAGCGTATAAATCACCAGAATGCCAGCCAGAAAGGAACCGGGAATGGCAAGGCCCACCAATAGTGATGAGCGCAGACCAAGCGCCGCTGTTATAACAATCATGACCAGAACCACGCCACTGAGTACGTTGTTCTGTAAGTCGGTCAGCATGATTTTTGTTTGTTTCGACTGATCCTGGTGAATGCCCACGTTCAGATTCGGTGGCCAGAACTGGCGGTTTTCTTCAACAACGGCCTTGACCGAGTCAATGGTCTCTATGATGTTCGCGCCTATTCGTTTCGATACTTCCAGTGCCAGCGTCGGCTGGCCATCCAGCCTGGCAAAACCGTTAGGGTCCTTGAACGTACGACGAATGGTGGCGACGTCGTCGAAGGTGATGACGTTGTCGCCAATAACCTTGACCGGCATCTTCAGAATGTCGTCAATGCTCTCGATGATTCCGGGAACCTTGAGCAACATGCGGCCAGCGCCGGTATCAATAGCACCGGCTGCAACCAATAAATTATTATCTGCGATGAGCTGAAACAATGTACCCAGGTCGACGTTGTATGTTTCCATTACAACCGGGTCGACAATGACTTCCAGTAACTCTTCACGTTTGCCAGCGATCTCGGCATTCATAACGCCGGGGAGTGCTTCCAGCTTGTCTTTCAGATCTCGCGCGATCGCAAGCAGCGCCCGTTCCGGCAAACTACCTGACATGCTGATGTTTACAACCGGGAACAGTGCGAGATTGACTTCGTTTACCGTAGGTTCATCGGTAGCTGCAGGTAGTTGGGATTTTGCGACATCAACTTTTTCCCGCACATCAAGCAGTGCTGTATCGCTGTCAAAACCGGCATCAAATTCCAGTAACACCGAGGCATGGCTTTCACTGGCGGTGCTGCGCATCTCCTTGATGCCGACGATTCCCTGCAGCTCTTTTTCCATCGGCTTGACCAGCAGGCGCTCTGCATCTTCCGGCGATATGCCTTCATGATGCATTGATACGTAGATGATCGGGATGGCGACATCCGGATTGGATTCTTTTGGAATAGCCTGATAAGCCAGCACACCCGCCAGCAGCAGAAAAGCCAGCAGCAGCAAAACGGTACGGCTGCGACTGAAGGCCGCATTGATCAGGGCATTCATAGTGTTTGCGCCGGCTCGCTGACCGGATCGACCTGTTCACCGACATTCACAAAACCCTGGCCAAGGGTGATCACGCGACTGCCAGCCGGTATGCCGGTGACCCAGGCGCCAGCTGTGTCAGAACTGATAATGGTAACCGGGTAAAACTCGACCCGGTTTTCTTGATCAACCGTTTTGACGCCGATCTCGCCATCATCGCCCAGCGCAATTGCTGATGCTGATACTTGTACCGCGGCAATGCTTTCAACCGGTATCAGCAGGGAGGCGCTGACACCGGATACCAGATCTGTGTCAGCTTTTTGCAGACGTGCTTCAACGGTGAAGCTGCGTGATAGTGGATCGGCAACTGCGGAGAGGAAGGTGATTTCACCGACCAGCTCTTCCCCGGTAATCAGTTTTGCACGAACTTTCTGGCCGTTTGTAATCTGGCTGACTGTCTGTTGGGATGCTGCCGCTGTAATCACGAAGGCGCTGTCATCGATCAGGTCTGCGACCATCATGCCTCTTTCCAGCAACTCGCCCTCGTTGACCGGTATATCGTTGATGATGGCATCGAACGGTGCTGTTATCTGGGTTTGTGTAATCTGCAGGGAGATCCTGTCGCGCGCGGCGCGCGCGCTAGCCAGGCGTGCATTGGCCTGTTGCAGTGCCAGTTCTGATTGCAATCCCCGTTGCTGTAGTCTTGAAGCAGCTTTTTGTTCAGCCAACGCTGAACTCAGCAGGGCATTGGCTTCTGCCAGATCGGTTTCTTTGGTATCCAGCCCGAGTTTGACCAGAACCTCACCTTGTTTGACACGGCTGCCCTTGATGACCGGGATTGATTCAACCGTGCCACCGGTTTGGGCCACGACTTCGAGACGACGTAGCGGATCAAGTTGACCTTGCAGGGTAATTTCCCGGGTACGTTGTACTGCGGCAGTGTCGATAATCTGAACTTTCATCAGATTCGCACTGCTGGCCGTACTGTTGGCTTCAGCATCGCCGGTTGAGGTGGCTTGTGCGCCATTTTCCGGCTCGTCTTTGGAGCTTGCGGGGATAAGTCCGCTCAACATCCAGAGCGCAAGAACCAGTAAAATTGCCCCTGCAGCAAAAACGGATTTGTTCATGGTTACTTCCTGTTAGGGCTTTTGGCCCTGTCAGCCTGAGCTGTGTTCCGTAGCTTGTAACGGAAATCTGTTAAAACAATAGTTTATACGGGTTTGGGATGGCATCGGTTGTATCGTTCCCAACCTGTCATTAACTTCATGTTACATGCCATGATAATGGTTTTACTAAAACTATCTTGCATGAGCTGGTTAGCGGCTGCAATCTTGCAAAAAACGGCAACCATGGCTGGAAACACCAACCCGGTTTAGCAGAATCCCGGATGCACCATGTCGGGCCATAAGTGCCGGAAAAATCGAATTACAGACAATGTTCACATTGAATTTGGAAAGCCCCTCAGATTTACGCAACTGCATGCTTCATTGCAGTGCGAATACGGGGCGTTTACGTTTGCTGTGGCTGCTCCTGGTGGTATTCGTTCTGGGCGGCTGTGCGAGTACGCCCACTGGCGCTTTGCAATCCATAGCTGCCCGACAAGGGCTTGATGAGTCGGTTGAGCTATCACAGAATTTTTCCCATCGCCTGTTCAGTAATAACAAGCCGTTGCAAGAGGGCGTGCTGAATGTCTATCTTGAAGGTGACGGGCTGCCTTGGGTATTCCGGTACTTTGTTGTCGCCGATCCGACGCCCCGCTGGCCAATGATGCTGCATTTGATGGCGGTTGATGAATCCGCGGCGGTTTATATTGGCCGGCCCTGTTACAACGGCTTTTCAGAAACGCCGGGCTGCACCCCTGATCTGTGGACGTCAGCACGTTACTCGCCAACGGTGGTCAACAGCATGGTCGATATAGTTAGGCTGGAAGCACGCCGTCGAGGTGCCACACAGGTTAATCTGTTTGGTCACAGTGGTGGTGGCGCTCTGGCACTGCTTATGGCTGAATCTCTGCCTTCGACTAAAACGGTGGTAACGGTTGCCGGCAATATCGATATTGAAGGCTGGACTGATTTGCACGGTTATTCGCCATTGTTCAATTCACTGAATCCGGTGACACGGCCTGCGCTGAACGAATCCATCGTACAGATCCATCTTATGGGTGGGAATGATGACAATATCCCGCCGACACTAGCCCGAAAATGGATCTGGAAACAGCCCAACAGTTACGGTGTTGAATACGCGGGATATACACATGGGTGTTGCTGGAAGCCTGAATGGCGACGCTTGCTGAAACAGATTGCACGGGGTGACTTGCCGATACAGTTTTCTGCCAAACCGTTCAAATTGCCTGAGCGGCGATTTCTGTTTACCAATACCGAAGCCGCTGGTTGATAGTTCTGGTGAGGCTGCCGGTTGCCGGTTGCCGGCTTAGCCTGGTATGCGCGCCAGCTCAGACGGTTTGTCAGAGAAGATACTGGATACACCCATCGACAGTAATTCCTCGGCACGGTTTGCATCGTTGCAGGTGTAGCAAAGCACAGAAATTCCTGCCTCGTTTGCCTGTTCGCAAAAATCCTGGTTAACGAACGACTCGGCACAATGAAATGTGTTGCATTGAAACCGCTGCATCCAATTTTGCCAGTCATCGGGAATAGCGCTAACCAGTAACCCCAGTTGTGCCTCAGGAAGTTGTTTGCGCAGCTCCTGCAGGGCCAATGGGCTGAAGCTTGATATGAGTAGAGGTACGTTTTGTGGCCAATCGTTCTTAACTCGCTTGCTGACTGCATCCACCAGCGGGTACTCCCATCCCGGTGTCGGTTTAACTTCGAGATTAAGCCCGCCATTTTTTGTTGCCAGTAGTTCTACCAGCTCATCAAGAGTGCCGGGTCTTTCACCGGCATAGGTCTCACTGAACCAGCTGCCTGCATCGAGCTTACGTAGTTCGTCACGGGTCTTTTGTACCAAATAGCCACTGCCATTGGTGCAGCGCTCAAGAGTGTCATCGTGATGTAGAAAGAGCTCACCGTCGCGGCTTATATTGACATCGACTTCCAACCAGCTTGCACCATTGCTCAATGCCAGCTCACATGCAGCAATGGTATTTTCAGGCGCCAGGGCCGATTCGCCTCGATGTGCGATGATGCGGGGCAGGTTGAGCATGTCACAGTGTCAGGTCAAGTTGTGCAAGCGATGTAACGGCTGACAGCTTGCTCAGTTGTTCAACGTTTGCGGCAGATTGAAGTGGCAGGCTTACCGTTGATTGTTCGTTATCACGGCTGATTGTCTGCAGGTAATGATTGCGTGCCTGGGTGTAGTCGAAATAGTCCAGCGCAAATGATCGTGTGCACAGTTCATCGAAGTTGTTGTAAAGGCAGTCCTGTTGGCGAAGTACATCGTAAGTCATTCGTTTCAGGTCAATGCTTGCGCAGCCGCTTACCAGAATGGAAAACAGCGCAGGGACCAGAACCACAAAATACCGTACGCGGAACTTTAGCGTCACTAGAAGGTTTCTGTTTGCAGCTGGTTTTGTGGTGGCGCTGCTATCACGGGCTGTGACGCTTTCTTGCTGTGCGTCAGTGCCTGTGCCGGATGTTGACATGTTAATTGAGGACATCGTGTTCTTGTTTTTATAAAAATCAGTAGCTGTGTGAAGCTGAAAGCCGTTTCACAATTAGTGTCTGGTGTGTTTGCAGCAAGCCTGTCCAACACCTTCGGGTCGCAAAATTATAGTCACTTCCGGCAGCAATTCAGGCGCTGGCTGGCTGCCATACGGAATTCGAAAAACTCCTGGTCTTTCGTCTTGTCGGGTTCTTGTCGTTGGCACGTTTTTCTTTTTTAAACGCGTTGAAAATAAAAGGTTATTTACAGACTTGGCAATGGCAGAATACTGACAATCGGGATCATGTAGTGTTGCCAACCGACGCGTTGCGGAGATCACCGTGAGCGCGTTCTGTCGACTCTATTACCCTGACCACCCAGTGGTTAAGTCCATGTGTCAGGAAAATTGCTCGACGACGATCAGACTCCGTTTTGATGAAATCGCTGAATCTAAAACAGGGTCGTCAAATTTTTTTCATCACCTCACTGGCTGGTTCAACAGAAAACATTACAAAAAGTTAATGTTGTTCGCGGACACGATTTGGCGTGTAGTGCGACTTCTCGGGAATCGCCAGGAACTGCAAAACAAGGTTGGAGAGCGCATTGAGTATCGAATTTTTGTCACCTGAAGGCCCGGGCCACGGAACCGCGACGGTGCTTGATCAAGCTGCGCTTACACAGGCGCTCAAACACGCCAATCTCATGGCAGATGCAGCAGGCGAGGCGATACTGCCTCACTTTCGTGCCTTGCAGTCGGTTGAGAACAAGCTGGAGAATAAAATTTCTACGACACGCGGCAGTTATGACCCTGTCACGGTGGGTGATCGCAATGCGGAAAAGGCTATTCGGGACGTGATTGAGCGCTACTGTCCAGAGGACGGTGTATACGGTGAGGAATATGGTTACAAGGCGACCCGTAGCGGGCTCACCTGGGTGCTCGATCCGATTGATGGCACACGAGGTTTTGTCTGTGGCCTGACAACCTGGGGTACATTGATCTCACTATATGATGGCTGTCGTTCTGTTCTCGGAGTGATGGACCAACCGGTAATGGGCGAGCGCTTCGTTGCCACCTGTGGCGCAACTTTGTCCGGTGATGAGGCGTTGGCAATACAAGCCTATGTTGAAAATCAGGGGGCACGCCAGTCACTGGCCAGTAGCGCCACAACCTCTTTAAAAGACTCCCTGCTGTGCATCACTTCGCCGGATATTTACCGCGGCAAGAACTGGCCGCTGTATGAACGACTGACGCAGGCTGTGGCGTCCACACGATACGGTACCGATTGTTATGGTTATGCGATGCTTGCCTGTGGCTATGTTGATCTTGTCATTGAGCCGGCGCTGGAGCCTTATGACATACAGGCGCTGATACCATTGATTGAGGCGTCCGGCGGGGTAATCACAGACTGGTCTGGTGCAGCCGTGAACAGCGGTGGTGATATCGTGGCCGCGGCAACGGCCGAGTTGCATCAGGAGGCTCTGGCCCTGATCATGTCCTCATAGTCCCTGACTGGCCCGGCACCTTGAATTTGCCTTTGTGGCTGAATGTCGCGTGATAAGTTTCAGATATCTGCTTCGCTTAAATCCTGATTAGTAAGAAATATGACCAAGCATTCCGACTCTGACAAGAAAGATGGTTATGCGGCTTATCCCGACTTATCGGGCTATCCGGAATTCGCCAACCCCATTGCGCGCCCCCGCTACACGGGGTTGCCGACTTTTCTGCGTGCTCCGTGGACGGATGATCTGGATACAGTCGATATCGGAATCGTTGGTGTGCCATTCGATGGTGGCGTTACCAATCGACCGGGGGCACGTCACGGCCCACGTGAAGTGCGTAATCAGTCAAGCCTTGTGCGATTAAATAATCAGGCTACCGGTGTTGCCCCTCATACACTTTGTCGTGTTGCTGATATTGGTGATGCGTGGATACCATCGCCATTCGAGCTGCAACAAAGTCATGACTGCATCGAACAGTATTTCAGATTGATTAAAGCCGCCGGTGTCATGCCATTGTCGATCGGCGGTGACCATTCCGTATCGCTACCTATTTTGCGCGCTCTGGCTGCGGATGCGCCGCTTGCCATGGTACACATCGATGCGCATTGTGATACCGGCGACGATTATATGGGGTCGAAATTTCATCATGGCGCGCCTTTCAGGCGAGCGGTGGAAGAGGGGTTGCTGGACGCGGAAAAAGTTATTCAAATTGGTATTCGTGGCTCGGTCAATGACACCGGTGTTTGGGCATTTAGCCATGACTCGGGTATGCGGGTTATGTACATGGAGGAGTTTTATAAGCTGGGAGTCGAAGCTGTGTTGCAGGAAGTGCAGTCACTGATCGGTGACATACCCTGCTATATCAGTTTCGACATAGACAGTCTTGACCCGGCTTTCGCACCCGGTACAGGCACGCCGGAAATCGGTGGTCTGACAACCCTTGAGGCGCAACTTCTTATTCGTGGATTGGGTGGGCTTAATCTGGTCGGTGCCGATCTGGTGGAAGTCTCGCCTCCGTTTGATCACGCCGGCCTAACCGCAATGTCTGCGGCCAATCTGATGTTTGAGCTGTTGTGTGTACTGGCAGAGGCACGATCTTCACGTGCCTGAAGTGAGAGCGGTGGATTGCCGCAAAGGCGGGAATCCATCAGTCAGGAACATCGCTGTGCCCACAGCGGGTGGGCACAGTCTTCAAGGTTCCAGTGTAAGTAAAAAACCATCGGTAACCATGCCCAGATTGCCGTCATCGGCGGTCACTTGAATAAAGTGTGGTCCACTGTTTGCGGAGCTGGGCGAGCCACTGATAATGCCGTTGTTACTGATGCTGACACCGGCTGGCAGGTTGATGGCAGTGAAGCTCAGGAAATCATTGTCAGGATCATCAAAGAACACCGATACATCGTAGGTGAAAGCCTGATTGAAAACGGCATTGGCTATATCGTCGACTACAGGAGCACGGTTGTTGCCGTTCACCACTCTTATCAGGAAAGTCAATGAGCTGCTGCTCTGCGAATCTGAAACGATAATTGTCACTGGAAACAAACCGAGGTCGCGGGCAACACCACGCAGCCTGCCGTTGTTGCTGTTGATTGACAAAAAGTCTGCAGTATCAGCTGAGAGGCTGTAACTCAGGTCGTCGCCATCGGCATCACTGGCACTCACAATAAAATTAATGCGTTGGCCTTCAGTTATTAGCAGCATGTTGACTGGCGCAATCACCGGTGCCTGGTTTTGTGCAGAGGATGCGGCAGTGATCGATAGAGTGAACGTGTTGTTCAGCGTGTTTGAACCGTCAAACACAATAACCGTAACGTTGTAGTCTCCAATGTCAGCGTCGGTAACGGTGCCTGACAGTTGCCCGTTTGTGCTCAGCTGCAGATTGCCAGATGCCGGAAGAGAATCTGCCGTTGTACTGAATTGCAGCATATCGCCATCCGGGTCGGAAAAATACTCTGATAAGTCGAAGGCCGGGTTGTCAGTTGCTATCGATTGGCCGTTAACTATCCTGAGATTGGGTATCTGCGCCAGTTGGTCAGGTTGTGAGTTAGATTCAACAATCCGTATGATGGCGTTGGCTGTAGAGACATGCAGACCATCGATTAATTCATAAGTAAAGCGGTCAAAGTCTACGCCCTGATTATTTCCGGGAGCAGGGGTATAGATAAAACCCCCGTCGTTCTGCAAGCTAAAGTTACTGGCCAGCCGGGGGCCCCGCGCTGGTGTGGTATTGATTTCAAATGTTCTGTTGCTGGTATCGATGTCATCACTGTCATTGCTCAACAGAGTGACCTGGTCATTGCCGTTTACTCTCAGTGTTTCACCTCGCACTACTGTGAACAGGTCATCCACAGCCACAGGAGCTTCATTGATCGAAATCATGCAAAGGGCATAGTATTCCGAAACCACACTACCATCGGCAAAGAACCCGTCCAGGCGATAGCCCACTGCGGCGGGAGATCTGAGTTGTGGTGCTGTTATGTCAAATGCCAGCTGGCCAACTTGATCGGTCACGTCAACCATGCCAACGTCGCAACTACCGCTCAGACTGCAGGCATCACTCAGACTGCTGGTTGCAAGTGGAGTGTTAAAGTCTCCCAATGCATTGCAATTGAGAATAGGGTTGCCGCGTGAAGCAGGTGTCCAGATGTAATCTTGAGCACCGAATAATCGTGAATCCGGAATCAAGCGCCGTGTGGTCTGTTCGGAAATCTGAAGTACACTGGTACCCGGCAGTTCTACCAATGGGCCGGATGCCTGCAGGCCATTGTTCGCAGGCGAAACGATGAAGTCAGAATCGTTTGCTTGAGGTGAGCCGCTGCCTGTTGAATCTACCCAGCCGCAAGCGGTGACAAAAGCGGTTGCAATCAGCAGGCTGCTCGAGCGCAGCCAACCGGGTAGTTTTGTATGAGTGGCGGTTACTCTATTGTTGCGCATGGCAATGCACGCGTCCTGGTTTGAATCATTGTTCATTCGAGCCCAACTTATTATTGTTATTGTTCAGACTGTCGTTGTGGCTCTACTTTACCCTGTAGCCCTGTAACTACTTTGCATCAGGTCACAGTTTTTTGCTGGCATCCCGTTCCTTGTGGGTAATGCGCACCAACTCACATCACGACTATACGGTCTTTCTTTGTAAAATCCGTCAGAGGTGGTTGATTTGTGTGCTCTATACACTTGTGAACTGCTGCTTAAAGATTGAAAATCAGGACTTTATAACCACAACATGAACCTTTGACCCCCTAATTTTATGTATGCTGACTCTTTTAAGCCGAGTCTGACTCCTTTCTTTCCTGCCGAATGAGATCTTTCGCCACAACTTCCTCCTGGTTAGTGATGCTTGCCGCTTGCGTGGCATTGGCGGTATTAATCGCGTTCAGCCTGAATAACTTTGTGCCACTGACGGCTGAAAACCCTACGGTGGAATCTGGTTCTGAACCCTCGGTCACAGCAGTAGAGCAGAGCACGAACGAAACTCAGGACACTGCCGAGTCTCAGAATACTGCCGAGTCTCAGGGTACTGCCGAGTCTCAGGATACTGCCGAGTCTCAGGATACCGCCGAATCTCAGGATACCGCCGAATCTCAGGATACCGCCGAATCTCAGGATACCGTCGAGTCTCAGGATACCGCCGAATCTCAGGATACCGCTGAGGTAGGTGGCGTGACTCCAGCAAGAGGCTCTGATGCGGATCAAGTGGTCAATCAATCCTTGGCACCAAATGTTGCGGATGTGGCTGGGCAGCAAGACAGTAGTACGGAGCAAGCGCCTGACAATTCTGAGAGTGTTGTTACACTTGAGAGAATTCCACGATCTTCTCAGACGACGGCGACGGGTGCTGTTTCTGTTAATGGTAATGAAGAGGCTAACCCTGAGCCTTTGTCGCTGGGTTTAAATGCGAATGCCGGTAAGGTACTGGTCTCCGGGACCTTGCCTCGCAGTCGTTTCGCCAGTGTTCTGTTGCAAGTGTTGAGAACTGCTGCACCTCTGCCAGTGGATGCCCGTGGCCTTGTACTGGTAGCAGAAGATGCAAGGGAGACACCCTGGGTATTCGATATCGCAAAAGCGTTTGGAAGTATTGATCTTGAATTTGCTACGCTGGATTTGCAGTCAGACGGAATCAATGTGATGGTGACGGGTGATGTGTCCAGCATCGAAGAAAAATTGGCTTTTTTAAATTCACTGGAAACCAGTGGCTCACTGATGATCAGTGAGCAGAGCCAGATTCTGGTTGTTCCGGTTAAGGAGTCACAGTTGCTCGTGACTTATGAAAATCAGAAATACCAGATCTCTGGCACGATAGCCGACGCTCAAAACGATAGCTACCAGAGTGGCTTGGAAGGGCGCACGATCAGTGATGCAGGTGTTCGCTGGCGCCGCAAGGTGTCTAACCTGGATATCCTGGACAGCCTGCCTTCAATTCTTGATATTATCACCGCGTCGATGCTTTCTGCTGAATTAACGGCGGAATCAGGTACTATCGCATTGTCAGGGATTGCCTTACCACTGAATGGCGCAAACGCAGCTGACCAATCAACTTCCTCAGCAGAATCAGTGGAGGCCGAGCTGGAAACGGTCCGTCGCAATCTTGTTGAAGCACTCTCTCCTGTGTTGCCTGAGGCTGAAACGCTGACAATGGATATCCGTTTGCCTGAACTGGTAGTTGAACCAGTCGCTGAACAGGTGGCAGACCCAGTGGTCGAACAGGCGGCGGACCCAGTGGCCGAACAGGCGGCAGACCCGGTGGCCGAACAGGCGGCAGACCCGGTGGCCGAACAGGCGGCAGACCCGGTGGCCGACCCAGTGGCCGAACAGGCGGCGGACCCAGTGACCGAACAGGCGGCGGACCCAGTGACCGAACAGGCGGCTAACCCAGTGGCCGAACAGGCGGCAGACCCGGTGGCCGAACAGGCAGATGAATTGGTCGCTGAAACAGCTGAGGAAAGCAACCAGAGTGATCTGCCCGAGAGCGCAGCTGACGTGGCTGAAATTGCCCCATCGGTTAATTCTTCAGAGGCTGCCGATACAGCGGCTGAAGTTTTGCAACCGCCGGTTGATGAGGCTACAGCGAATGCGGCTGGGCCCGTTGAAACGGCTCCAGACAATGCAGCCCTGAACAATGCACTGTCGAGTTACCCCGGAACCGTGGTCAGTGTGGCTAAACTACCGGATGAGTTCACTCGTGTTACAACCGAGCTGGAAACGCTGTTTGACGAGTTTGCTTTTGTACCAGGTCAAACGGTATTAAGTGAAGAAAACACGGAAATACTAGATAGCCTGTTCGAAGTGTTGTTTTTGTACCCGTCACTCAAAGCCAATCTGGGTGTGGATGTGGTGGAAGAGGGCAGATCTGTAGCCAACCTTTCGCTTAGTCGGTTGCGGGCGAACCAGATCAGAACCTACGTGACAGCCCTAGGGGTGGAGGAGTATCGTCTAACCGTTGCCGGCTATGGCGATAGCCGCAGAATTGCCACCGAGACTGGAAAATCCAGGGTGACAGTGGATTTTACTCGCATACCTTAAAAAAATATTATGAGTCCATTCCTGCAGGTTTTACTCTCGCTGTTTGGTGTAGCCCTACTGGGCAATATAATAGGCTGGTGCGCCAGACGAATTGTTGCCGTGCGAGACGAAAAGGCCCTGATGGAACGGCACCAGCGCGAAATCACTGAATTGAACAAGGATCTCGCTACCGAGCGTGACGAGGTCAATGTTCTTAAACAAACGGTGCTCAGGCTGGAGCGTGAAGCTTCCGACACCGATCGTCTGAATCAGACAATCGAAGCATCAGAAAAAGAAATTCAGGCACTGCGGGCGGAATCAGAAAGCCTGCAACAGGAAGTCGCGGCAAAAACCGAGCGTGTAAAGAATCTGGAGAAGGAATCACAGCTGCAAGCGCCGAAAACACAGCAGCTGCAAAATCAAACCAATCACCAAGCCCATTCGATTGATCGCTCTGTTACTGCAACTTCGGGCGCGACTTCGGGCGCAACCGCCGTGCGTGAGCTTAATCTGGACAGATACGCACTGGGTTCAGTGGCTTCCGGTTCTGCTGATCTTGAGGTTGATGATGACATTGCTGATCTCACTTCCGATTTGTCTTCTGTTTTAACCCCGGACTTGCAACATGAACTTGACTCTGAACCTCAAACGCCAACGGTGGTAAGTGGCCAGCCATCGGGGGCCGGTCTGTTCTCACGCTTTAATCGCAAGAAGAAATCCTGATACGACATGCGTAATGAAGGTTTAATGTGGAGTCAGCTATTTAAACTCTCTAGCGACTCGAAATTGAGCCTGCAAACGCAGTTGCGAGAAAATCTGGTCAAAGCGATTCTCGATGGCCACATCCCACTGGAAACACCACTGCCATCCTCACGTGAATTAGCCAGGCAATTGGGCGTCGCCCGAAACACGGTGGTGTTGGCCTATCAGCACTTGATCGACGAGAACTACCTGGTGGCGGAGGAGCGCAGGGGATATTTTGTCAATCCCGATATTCTGAGTGGCAGGGTCAATTCCACTCAACCGCTACCACTGTGCGGTGATGAAAGCACGCCGGATTGGTCGAAGGCTGTGCGTGCAGGAAGCGGATTGGGTGTTGATCTTTCAGAGCAGCGAAATATCAACCGGCCTATCGACTGGAAAGACTATGAATACCCCTTTATATACGGGCAAATAGATCCGGCTCTGTTTCCGGTCAATGACTGGCGTGAGAGTTGCCGTCTCGCGCTACATGTTTCTGCCATTCATGAGTGGTCGCTCGACCGCGTTGATCATGATGATGAGTTGCTGACCGAACAGATCATCAATCGCGTGCTGCCACGCCGCGGGGTTTGGGCAACACCGGATCAATTGCTGATTACAACTGGCGCTCAGAATGCGCTGTATCTATTGGCTCAGCTATTGGTTGATTCAGAGGTTACAGTCGGTGTTGAAGACCCCTGTTATGCTGATGCCCGAAACATGTTTTCCCTGTTTACCAATCGCATTGAATGTTTCCCGGTGGGCCAAAGCGGTATCGAGATGGACCAGCGGATTGATGATTGCGATCTTTTATATGTCACGCCAAGTCATCAGTGCCCGACAACGACGACGTTGCCAATGGCTGAGCGTCGTGAGATGCTCAACGCTGCTAACAAGTCCAATTTCCTGATTATTGAAGACGACTATGAAAGCGAGTTAAATTTTGTTGGTGAGCCAACGCCGGCCTTAAAGAGCCTTGATACCAATCAGCGGGTTATTTACGTCGGCAGTCTTTCCAAGACGCTGGCACCGGGGCTACGTATCGGGTTTATGGTTGGTGCGCCTGAGATTATTGCCAAGGCCCGTGCCCTGCGACGATTGATGTATCGCCACCCACCGAGCAATGTGCAACGCACGGTTGGGCATTTTCTGGCGTTAGGGCACCATGATTCCATTATTTTAAAGCTCGCCAAGGAGTTTAAAACACGCTGGCAATTGATGGACCAGGCATTGTCCAGGCATTTGTCCATGTCGTCGTCTGCGCCGCCATTCGGTGGTACCTCATACTGGGTTGCCTTGCCCGAACATCTATCAGCTCGTGAGTTAGAGGAAAAGGCGCGAAGTAATGGCATAATAATTAACGCGGGTGATAACTATTTCGCTGATGCTCAGGGCCCGAAGAATTTTTTCAGGCTGGGGTTCTCATCGATTCCGGATGGCAAGATCGAACCCGGGATCTTGCGATTGTCAGAACTGGTGGCGTCGTTACGAAACCCGTGATGATTTCTGCAGCCAGCATCTGAGCCGCTGGCGTTTTTTGTTTCCCTTTTATTGAAGTAGTTCGCGTTACGCTATCCGGTAAAGTCTGCCGGCCTGCCATTGGGCTGCTGGCCTGCCATTGCAGGGATTATTGGTACTGTCGCAAAATGCCAGAAACCAACTACAGTCACTAACCTGCTATCCATGGAACCCGGTTCGTAGTACAGCGCCTGTTAACAAGGCAGGGGCTGGCACTGTCTGATGCGGTTCATCAAGCTTGAGCCTGGTGCCGTCACTTCTAGTTACTACTTAAGACTGACGGTTGCGTGTCCGCAGTTAACCGGGAAATACCGTTCCAGGCAATATAGATTGGTTTTTGATCAAATTTTACTAATGCGCTCTTGGCGCTGATGGAGAGAAATATGGCACGTATGACACCAAGTGAAGCCTTTGTGGAAACCCTGGTAGCCCAGGGAGTGACTGAAATTTACGGCATCATGGGTTCGGCTTTTATGGATGCGATGGATATCTTCGCACCTGCCGGGATTCGCCTGATACCAGTAGTTCACGAGCAGGGTGGAGCGCACATGGCTGACGGTTATTACCGGGCCAGTGGTCGTCACGGTGTGGTTATCGGGCAGAACGGCCCGGGTATCAGTAACTGTGTTACTGCCATTGCTGCGGCTTATTGGGCGCATAGCCCGGTTGTCATGATTACTCCGGAAACCGGCACCATGGGCCAGGGTCTGGGTGGTTTCCAGGAAGCTCATCAGTTGCCAATGTTCCAGGAGTTCGTGAAGTACCAGGGGCACGTCAACAATCCCAATCGCATGGCTGAATACACAGCACGCTGTTTCGATCGTGCCATGTCGGAAATCGGGCCCACCCAGCTGAACATTCCACGTGATTACTTTTACGGCGATATTGATGTTGAAATTCCAGAGCCTGTGGTTCTGGATCGGGGGCCCGGTGGCGAGAAGTCGCTGGCCGAAGCTGTGGATCTGTTAGCGCAGGCCAAATTCCCGGTGTTGCTGTCCGGTGGTGGTGTGGTTCAGGGCGATGCTGTTAAAGAAACCATTGCCCTGGCTGAGCGCCTTGGCTGCCCGGTAGTTAATAGCTATCTGCACAATGATTCATTCCCTGCCAGCCATGCGCAGTGGTGCGGGCCTTTGGGTTATCAGGGTTCCAAGGCGGCGATGAAACTGATTGCACAAGCTGATGTTGTGCTGGCTTTGGGTTCGCGTCTGGGTCCATTTGGCACCTTGCCTCAGCACGGTATGGATTATTGGCCGAAAGACGCGAAAATTATTCAGGTTGATGCCGACCATAAAATGCTTGGTCTGGTGAAGAAAATTTCTGTTGGTATCTGTGGTGATGCTGCCGCTGCCGCGGATGCATTACTTGCGCGTCTCGCAGATCGCACTTTGTCGTGTGATGCCAGTCGTGAAGATCGTGCTAAGAAAATAGCAGACGAAAAGGCTGCCTGGGAGAAGGAACTTGATGCCTGGGTCCATGAAGTTGATGACTACAGCCAGGATATGATTGCTGAAGCTGAAAAGGAGCCTGGAAACTGGATGGCACCTCGCCAGGTATTACGTGAGCTTGAAAAAGCGATGCCGGCAGATGTCATGGTTTCAACGGATATCGGCAATATCAATGCAGTCGCGAACAGTTATTTGCGTTTCGACCGGCCGCGTAGTTTCTTTGCGCCAATGAGCTGGGGTAACTGCGGATATTCACTGCCAACCATGATTGGTGCGAAGACTGCAGCACCCGAGCGCCCAGCAATTGCTTATGCAGGTGATGGCGCCTGGGCTATGAGCATGACTGAAATCATGACGGCAGTTCGACATGACATCCCGGTTACCGGCGTTGTATTCCACAACCGGCAATGGGGTGCTGAAAAGAAAAACCAAGTGGATTTCTACGGTCGCCGATTTGTTGCGGGTGAACTTGAGAGCCCGAGTTTTGCAGAGATCGGTCGGTCCATGGGTGCTGAAGGCATTATGGTCGATAGTCTCGAAGATGTTGGTCCGGCTCTGGAAAAAGCTGTCGATATGCAGATGAACGGTGGCAAAACCACGGTTGTTGAAGTGATGTGTAATCGTGAGCTCGGCGACCCCTTCCGTCGTGATGCTCTGTCAAAGCCTGTTCGTCATCTCGACAAGTACAAGGATTTCGTCTGATTCACCAGCAATCCTGATCAATCAGGTTACTGCGAATATCGAAATGCTTTAAATCAATCGTAGTTGCCGGTATCGAAGCAACTACAGTAGCAACAAAAAATCCGCGTGGCTTTTAGTCACGCGGATTTTTTTTGGCTATAAGGAACTGAAGCAGAGTACTTATGGTGCAAATATAGAATTTGGCCGTGTCGCTGGTGGGTCAAAAATTTGGCTGATTATGCGTATTTATTTCAGCTGTATCAGGTTGTTTGCAGGTTGTTTGCAGGTTGTTTGTTGTAGAAGGAATTGTGTGACAAAAAGAAACAACCATGTATGTTGCATTGTTTTGCATATCACCTGAATACAACCAACGTTTCATCTTTGTTTACTAAAAAAAGCGCATTCTCAACCATACTTAAACGCAAGCGAAACAATTGCTCACGTAATTGCGGTACATTGAAACACTCTATAGATATTAAAATAGCCACCACGCATCGCTAACCATCGATGATGGGACGTAGACGAAGTGTCTGCGTCGAATTTGTACCAAAAAATTTTTAGTAAATACAGCGTATTAACTGCAGAAGATCCAAAACAAAATTACTTCGTCTGATTTCTTTTAGGAGATTGTTCTAAATGCGTTTACACAATAAATTACTAGCCGAGATTTTCGGCACATTCTGGCTTGTGCTGGGTGGTTGCGGAAGCGCCATGTTTGCTGCCGGATTCATGGCTGATGCCGGAATCAACATCGGTCTGGTCGGTGTTTCATTTGCGTTTGGTTTGACCGTTATGACCATGGCATATGCTGTCGGTCACGTATCGGGTGGCCACTTCAATCCTGCAGTCTCTCTGGGTCTTGCTTTCGGTGGACGTTTTTCCTGGGCTGAACTTGTACCTTACTGGATTGCGCAGGTTATCGGTGCTGTTGCAGCTGCTGTTCTGTTGTCTGTTATTGTTGGTGGTAACGGTAGTGAAATCGGCACGCTGGCATCTAATGGCTTTGGTGAAGCATCTCCGGGTGGTTACAGCATGATCGCGGTTATCATCATGGAAGTTGTCATGACTGCTGCATTCCTGTTCATCATCATGGGTGCTACTGATCACCGTGCTCCGGCTGGTTTCGCACCGATTGCTATCGGTCTTGGCCTGACTCTTATTCACCTGATCTCTATCCCTGTTTCAAACACTTCAGTAAACCCGGCTCGTAGTACAGGTCCGGCTCTGATGTCTTCTGTTTGGCCTGGTGGTGCTGGTGGTCAGCCAATCGAGCAACTCTGGGTATTCTGGGCGGCTCCAATGGTAGGTGCCATCATTGGTGCTCTGGCTTATCGCATGACGGTAGCTGGTGCACGTGAAGAAACAGTACTGGTAGACGAAAGCGGTCGCCGTGCTTAAAAAAATCAGGTCAGCCCTTTTTTGTTTGTTGGCTGACTGATTTTAACCAGCACTCGTTTGGGTGCTGGTTCAAAAAATAAGATTGCAAATAAAAAAGGCTGCAGAGAATTGCAGCCTTTTTTATTTGCAGGATTTGTATTTTTCTCTGAGCGTTTTTTTCGCACATGGTTTTGGAAATAAACGTTTTTTGCAAATAGGTGGTTTTTTGAAAAATAGTTGGTTTTGAAAAATAGATAGTCCTTTAACAGCAAAACTACAGGCAACCTAGGCTTTTTTCTGATCAGGTTCATCGTCAGGGTCAAACTCGCGGCCCAGAGCTTTCAGATCATTCATCACATCTTCACGATCCCTTTTTTGAGTCAATCTACGTGTTTGCATCGCAAGGACTCCGGGTAGACCACCTACAAGTGGAAGTTTGTGGAAATTTTTCAGAACCAGTTTTGTACTTCTTTGCACAAGTTGTTCTGTCAGTTTTTTTACGGCAAAGATTGTCAGCGCGCGTTTGATCACGAATACGATAAGAACGATTAAGAGTAGGGGAATGAGAAAGCCTGACAGTAAGACTTTGTCGATAATCGATTGCGTTTCCCACCAGTCAAGCAGGCGTTCGATCACGTGCTTGCTTGCGTCATAGATCCTGCGTACATGGTGTTGGAGTCGCTCGCTCTTATCATGTGCCCAAGCGGCAAGAGAGACAATTTGTGGAACAAAGATCGCCTTCAGAATGCCTGGTTTTAATACTACCGTCAGAAATCCAAACAGAACCTTCAGCAACGAAATCAAGAGCGTAAACAAGGAAACCGCCACGACGCTGAGCTTCAGGGCCAGTAGTGCACTGATAACCGCAAACGCCGGAGCCAGCAGTGTCAAGACGTAGCGCCAGGCCGTGGTAATCTGCTCCCAGCCATACACAGCCAGCAGTAGCAGCAATAGGTAGCCGAGAAAAATTCTGAATCGTAACGGCGTTATCGTGACCGGCAGTTTTGCAAGCAGGCGCTGCTCCATGCGTCGCACGGGGTTAGGTCGCCTGTGTTGCTTCACCATGAGATGCGCAGGCTAGGAAGAAAAAGGTTTTTTGCACAAGTCAATCAACTGCCGGCTAAATTCTGCCATTCGTGATGGCAGTGATACGATGCTTTCTTTCATGCCAGCGACCGTAGCTATCAGAACTTCTTTGAGAAATTCCCGTGCATCGCTTCTGCTTAAATGATTTTCTTCGTTATTGATGCTGTCAGCCACCAGATTGTTGGCGTCCTCAATCAACTTTAAATCGGCCTCGGTGAAGAGCCCTTTTTTATGACGAAACTGCGCATACTTAAGTGGTGTACCGGCAGAAAGGCCCACCAGGAAATTGGCTGTCAGTACGGGGGCTACTGCTGCACCAATTCCCACGCCAATGAATTTGACACTGCCAAGTGCCAGTACTTTTACCAGCGGTATTAACGGTACCAGTGGGCCCAGGAATGGCAAAGCCATAATCAACTTTCTCCCTTGTTACTTGTGCAGGCACAGATTTTTAAGGTGCTGTCAGTACAGGTTCTCAAACGAACAGGACCTGTATGCAAGTTCCGGTGCAATTATAAACCCGAAGTCTTGCCGAGTTTTCGCCTTTATAGCCGGGTGGCTGTCGGTTAGACTGCTACATCGACAATTCGGTTTGAGTGGTAAGGTATATGCGCGGAGCTGGAGGTACCGATGGCGGGGAAGTTTCCTTCCTTCTTGGATTGGTCATGATGTGCGGTGGCTTTTATCTGCTTTTTAATTCAATAGTGGTTCGAACCGGATTTGGCTTCGGTTACTCACTATATTCGGTGGGCGGCTTCGGTATTACCAGTGGTATGGTGATGATTCCTTTCATCTTCGGTGTGGCATTTATTTTTTATAACTCGCGCAATCCACTGGGCTGGTTGCTTGCAGCAGGCAGTCTCATAGCGCTGATCTTCGGCGTGATCGCTTCCGTTAATTTCACCTTTCGACCCATGAGTGCGTTTGATCTTCTGGTGATATTCGTTCTTTGTTTCGGGGGGCTGGGGTTGTTTCTGAGTTCACTGCGGCGGCGGCCCGCCGAGGGCAATGGCAGCAGTTCATGGCGGGATCGCTGAGCCGGGTGTTAAAATCCGGTATCCGGGAAAAACGCAATTACTAAGCGGGCTCGGTTGCACTCGTGCGCAGCAATACATTGATTTGGGGATAAAATAATGACGACAAAAGTTGCCTTTTTGGGGCTGGGTGTAATGGGGTATCCAATGGCTGGATATCTGTCCAAGGCCGGTCTTGATGTCTCGGTGTATAACCGCACCGCTAGCAAGGCAGAAAGCTGGGTCAAAGAATACGGTGGCTCGGCGCACGCCACGCCACGTGAGGCCGCTGCCGGTTGCGACTATGTTATGGCCTGTGTTGGCAATGACAATGATTTGCGATCAGTGGTTTTGGGCGATGACGGCGCCTTCGCCGGCATGCAATCCGGCAGTGTATTTGTAGACCATACAACGGCATCGGCTACGGTGGCACGTGAACTCCACTCTGTCGCATCTGAATTGGGTTTCGGTTTTGTTGATGCGCCTGTAAGTGGCGGTCAGGCAGGGGCGGAGAATGGCCAACTCACCGTGATGTGTGGTGGTGATCAGGCCACTTTCGATAAGGCTGTGCCCTATATGGACCACTATGCAAAGTCGGTTAAGCTGATGGGAGACTGTGGTGCTGGGCAGCTCACCAAAATGGTCAACCAGATATGTATTGCCGGGTTGGTGCAGGGACTCGCAGAGGGCTTGCATTTCGCCGAGTGTGCCGGCCTTGATGGAAAAGCGGTTATTGAAAGTATTTCAAAAGGGGCTGCGCAGTCATGGCAGATGGAAAATCGCTATGAAACCATGCTGGAGCGTCAATTCGACCATGGTTTTGCGGTGGACTGGATGCGCAAGGATTTAGGAATTGCACTGGATGAGGCGCGCAATAACAATGCAAGCCTGCCAGTGGCGGCCATGGTTGATCAGTTTTACAGTGAAGTGCAGAAAATGGGCGGCGGTCGCTGGGATACCAGCAGTCTGTTGGCGCGCCTGCCTGATGCTCCCTCGTAAATCGGGTTCAATCGCTGCTAATGTGACGCGTAATGTCGCAAATCAGTCACAAATGCGACTTTTACTTAGCTAAATGACAAAAAAAGGCTGTTAAAACGGCCTTTTTACCCAACTGTGGATGGCGGAGATTCAGTAAACTTCATTCTAGTCATTGAGTACGATTCTCGGCAGGCTTCGCCAACTGCGTTGTTGCTTGTTTCTGCCGTGGTCTCTAACCAGCAAATGTAAGAACCATGTCTGAAAAATCTGCTGCTGAAACAGTATCCTCGAATTCTGCTGGTGATCCACTGGTACGGTTCGTCAATGTCCAGAAGAGCTATGACGGCGAGGTACTTGTCGTCAAAGACCTGAACCTGGATGTAGAGCGCGGTGAATTTCTAACCATGCTGGGCCCGTCCGGCTCAGGCAAAACGACTTGCCTGATGATGCTGGCCGGATTTGAGCCCGCGACCCACGGTGAAATTTTCCTCGATAACCAGCCGATCAACAACGTTGCTCCCCACAAGCGTGGCATCGGTATGGTGTTCCAGAATTACGCACTTTTTCCGCATATGTCGGTCGCTGAAAATCTGGCCTTTCCGTTGGAAGTGCGATCGATGAATTCGACTGATCGTAAAAAGCGCATTGATCGGGCCTTATCCATGGTGCAGCTTGATGGTTTCGGGCATCGCCGCCCGGCGCAGCTTTCAGGCGGGCAGCAACAGCGTGTTGCGGTTGCCCGTGCATTGGTGTTTGACCCCGATCTGGTACTGATGGATGAACCACTGGGTGCACTGGACAAGAACCTGCGAGAGCAGATGCAGTATGAAATAAAACATATCCACGAGCAGTTGGGCGTTACTGTAGTTTATGTGACCCACGACCAGAGTGAAGCGTTGACGATGTCCAACCGTATCGCGGTATTCAACGATGGTGTTGTGCAGCAGCTAGCGCCACCGGCTGACCTTTATGAACGCCCGGAAAATGCCTTTGTTGCCCAGTTTATCGGTGAAAATAATCGCTTGCAGGGTGTGGTTGAAGAAATCAACGGGGATTATTGCACCGTTCGTGTGGGCGACGGAACGGTGATCAAGGCATTGGTTGTAAACATAAAAAGTAAGGGTGAGCAATGCACCCTGTCATTGCGCCCCGAGCGCGTCTACATCAACCCGCAAGCCGGTGGTGTCGAGAATATTGTCCAGGCCAAGGTGCAGGAACTGATCTATCTGGGGGACCATATCCGCGCGCGTATGATGGTGTGCGGTAATGATGAATTTATTGTAAAGGTCCCCAACTCAGCGGATAAATCTGCCCTTCAAGAGGGCGTGGAAGCGCCAATCGGGTGGTTAGCCGCGGATTGCCGGGCGCTTGCCAGCTAGTCTGCCCGTTTGCGAACAAGATGGCGAACAATTCACAAAATTGTCGTATATAGGCAAATTGCGCCACAGCAGTACCATTTAGAGGCCTACATGCAGGCAAAGCGACGCATATTTGTTACGATAGGCGAGCTTGTGTTGGGCTGGTGTGAGAGGAATTATCCCTGTGAGTTCCTGTTGCGTAATTTTGCCGTTGTAGCCGTTGTAGAACACCAGCTGGAATAAGTGGCCTTCAAGCATTTTTAATAGCTGCTTGATTGACCGCATTATTGATAAAACACAGTACTAACAACCATTGCTTAACCCTAAGGGGGTCCAATAATGAAATTGTCAAACAAACTGATACCGGTTGCGTCCGGTATTGCGCTCGCAGTGAGTGCGTTCGGCGTTCAAGCTGCCGATTCAATCACTGTAGTTTCCTGGGGTGGTGCTTACACCAAATCTCAGGTTGAGGCTTATCACAAGCCTTGGATTGCTGCTACTGGCAACCAGATCAAGTCTGAAGATTACAACGGTGGCATCGCTGAAATCAAAGCACAGGTAGAAGCTGGTAATGTCAGCTGGGACGTTGTGGATGTTGAACTTTCTGATGCGATTCGTGCCTGTGACGAAGGTCTGCTGGAAGAAATGGACCACAGCTCATTGCCTGCCGCGCCTGATGGCACACCTGCCACTGATGATTTCCTGCCAGGCACTCTCTATGACTGCGCCGTAGCCAGCATCGTCTGGTCAACCATATTCGCATACGACAAAGCCAAAATGGCTGAAGGTCCTGCCACTATCGCAGACTTTTTCGACACAGCTAAATTCCCCGGCAAGCGTGGTCTTCGCAAGAACCCTAAAGCCAACCTCGAAATGGCTTTGATGGCTGATGGCGTACCTGCTGGTGACGTTTACGAAGTACTCGGTACTGACGAAGGCGTTGATCGTGCTTTTGCAAAACTCGACAGCATCAAAGACGAAGTTGTCTGGTGGGAAGCAGGTGCTCAACCGCCACAACTGCTGGCTGATGGCGAAGTAGCTATTACCACTGCATACAACGGCCGTATCTTCAATGCTGTTGCCGGTGAAGACAGAGAGTTTGAAATTGTATGGGACGGTCAGGTATACGATCTGGACTTGTGGGTTGTGCCAAAAGGCACGCCTAACAAAGAAGCCGCTATGGACTTTGTCGCGTTCTCAACTGCAACTGAGCAGCTGGCAGCACAAGCGTCATACATCTCTTATGGCCCGGCGCGTGTTTCTTCCGGTCCTTTAGTGGGTAAATTCCACAATAAAGACATCGATATGGCTCCGCAAATGCCTACAGCCGAAGCTAACCTGACCAATGCCCTGCAGAATGATTTTGAATTCTGGGCTGACAATCAGGATCAGTTGAGCGAGCGTTTTAACGCCTGGCTGGCTAAGTAATTTCACTTTTGATTCACGGACTACTTGTCCGTGGAATAAAAAAGTGAAGTTAGCCGACTCTTCCCGGTTGTTGCCGTGTTCAATTAGATTTGAATGTGGCACTTCCGGGACGTCGGCGCATTAGCATTACTCCCATCCGTTTAATCTTTCCAGTCAGGTAGAACCTGCTGTCCTCGAAGGTCGAACCATGGCTACTGCGGCTCACGATCTAACATCAAACCCGTCAGCACCGCTTATCGCTGATGATGGTGTACCACTCAAGCAGAAGCTTGCCAGAACCACCCGGCGCCAGCGCATTCGTGCTTTTATGCTGACTGTTCCGTTGCTGGCTTTCCTGGTGATAACTTTTGTTTTTCCCATCGGTAAAATGCTGGTGCGATCAGTAAACAATCCAACCGTTGCCAATGTGCTGCCGAATTTCGCCACGGCGATTCAATCCTGGGACGAGACTTCTTCCGACTACCCGGATGAAGCTGTTTTTGAAGCCTTTGTGACTGATATGCAAGCAGCTCGCAAAGTTCGCGAGATTGGTAAAACAGTTGCTAATGTGGGTGTGCGTGTAAATTATGAAATTCCCGGCACTGGCAGCTTGTTTAAGTCAGCCTCTCGCAAACTCGCCAAGGTGGAAGAGGGGCCCTATAAAGAAGTGGTGCTTGATCTGCACAAAAAGTGGAACAATCCACTGCTTTGGCAAACCTTGAAACGGGTATCAAACGAGAATACTGCAACCTTCTATGTGGCGGCACTGGACCGCACTTACGATATCGATGGCAACGTGGTTGCAAAAAAGGAAGAGCTACAAATCTACGTCAATATCTTCTGGCGTACCCTATGGCTTTCCGCACTGATTACCGGTATCTGCCTGGTGCTGGCCTATCCGGTCTCCTACCTGCTTTCGGTACTACCGCTTAAAACATCGAATCTATTGATGATTATGGTGCTGTTGCCGTTCTGGACATCGCTGCTGGTCAGAACCACAGCCTGGATCGCAATACTTCAGAGCAACGGCATTATCAATAACATTCTGGTCTGGGCCAATGTCATCGGCGATGATAGTCGCCCGCAAATGATTTACAACCAGACAGGCACCATCATAGCTATGGTGCATATCCTGTTGCCTTTTATGGTGTTGCCGTTGTTCTCGGTAATGAAAACCATCCCGCCCAGCTATATGCGCGCGGCGCGCTCGATGGGAGGCAGTTGGGCTTATTCTTTTCGCCGCATCTACTTGCCACAGACTTTACCGGGGGTTGCGGCCGGTACGCTACTGGTATTTATTCTTGCAATTGGTTATTACATAACACCGGCACTGGTCGGTGGGCAGGACGGCTTGTTAATATCCAACCTGATTGCATTTCACGTGCGTAGCTCGGGTAACTGGTCACTGGCGGCAGCGCTGGGTACGCTTTTGCTCGTGGTGATATTGGTGTTGTACTGGCTCTACAACAAATTCATTGGTGTCGATAACCTGAAGTTCGGGTAACAGAGGCAGAAACGGCTATGGCCTTACCACCTTATGCAACTTTTACAGAGCGCCTTTTGCATGGCCTCTATCTGCTGGTGTGCGGTGCAATTTTATTGTTCCTGATACTGCCGGTGCTAATCATTGTCCCCCTGTCGTTTAATGTGGAGCCCTACTTTTCGTTTACCGAGGGTATGCTCAAGTTTGACCCGGATGCTTATTCACTGCGTTGGTACAAAGATATCTTTACCAATGGCATGGCTAATCCGGACGAAACTGAATCCGCAAAGTGGTGGGCTGATGTATGGAATAACGGGCAATGGATACGAGCCACTCGCAATTCTTTTTTTATTGCGATTTGTTCAACCGCTATTGCCACATTCCTCGGTACGCTGGCGGCACTGGGTCTTTCACAATCCAATATGCCAGCACGTTCACTGATAACCAGCCTGCTGATATCACCCATGATCGTACCCCTGGTTATCACGGCAACCGGTATGTTCTTTTTCTATTCAGATGTCAGATTGACCGGAACCTACCTCGGCGTAATACTCGCTCACGTGACGCTGGGTGTGCCGTTTGTGATTATTACTGTGACAGCAACCCTCGTTGGTTTCGATCGCTCGCTGATCAGAGCGTCTCAAAATCTGGGTGCTAATGGCTGGACTACCTTTCGGAAAGTCATCATGCCATTGATAGCACCTGGCATGATTTCCGGTGCCTTGTTTGCCTTTATGACGTCACTGGATGAGATCGTTGCCGTATTGTTTCTGGCCGATGTTGAGCAACGTACGATTCCACGTCAGATGTGGTCGGGCATACGTGAACAGATCTCTCCCACCATACTGGCGGTCGC